>JBMTXT010000033.1:0-16352 GCA_049453775.1 Gemmatimonadaceae bacterium
AGGTGCCCGTCGGCGCCCGGGTGACGGACCCACCCCTCCCACCTCGGCTCGTGCCGGAGGACCTGCGTCCCATGGACCTGCTTGGCCGAGGCGAGGCGCGGGGCCCCGGATGCGGCGAGGGTCCGTTGGAGCGCCTCCCACCGTGCGGACGCCTCCGGGGCGTCCCCCTGCTCCGGGAACCCGAAGGTCCCGGCCGCACGCGTGGTCACGAAGACGGCGAGCCCAAGGTCGTCGAACCCCGGGATCGCGTGATGGGGGGGAAGATCCGCGATCGCCAGCGACGGCATCGGCGGCGTTGGGCTACTCGACGCGATGGATCGACGCGCCGAGGGCGTTGAGCCGCTCGTGGATTCGTTCGTAGCCGCGTTCGATCTGCCCGATGTTGTTGATCGTGCTCGTCCCCTTCGCACAGAGGGCGGCGATGAGCATCGCCATCCCCGCCCGGATGTCGGGACTCTCCACCGTGGCGCCGCGGAGTTCAGTGGGGCCACTCACGAGGGCGCGATGGGGATCACAGAGGACGATCCGGGCGCCCATCCCGATGAGCTTGTCGACGAAGAACATCCGCGACTCGAACATCTTCTCGTGCATGAGGATGATCCCTTCGCACTGCGTCGCGGTGACGATGGCGATCGACATCACATCGGCTGGGAAGGCGGGCCAGGGCTGGTCCTCGAGCTTGGGGACGGCACCACCAAGATCAGACCGAATCCGCAGGGCCTGCTTCTCCGGCACGACGAGATCGGCGCCATCGATGCGGGTCTCGACCCCGAGGCGCTCGAAACCGAGCCGGACCGACCGGAGATGCTCCACCCCGGCATCGGCGATGCGGAGTTCGGAGCGCGTCACGGCGGCAAGCCCGATGAACGAGCCTACTTCGATATGGTCGGGGCCGATGCGATGGGTGCACCCGTGGAGGGGCCGCCCGCCCTCGATGGTGAGGAGATTGGACCCGATCCCCTCGATGCGCGCGCCCATCGCGACGAGCATGCGACAGAGGTCCTGCACATGCGGCTCGCTGGCGGCGTTGTGCAGGATCGTCGTCCCCTGCGCGGCGACGGCGGCCATGACGGCGTTCTCGGTGCCGGTGACGCTCGGCTCATCCAAGAAGAGATCGACCCCGCGGAGCCCGCGCGTGCGGAAGACGATCCGCTCCGCGAACTCGTGCTCCGCCCCGAGGGCCTCCAACGCGAGGAAGTGCGTGTCGAGTCGCCGACGCCCGATCACGTCGCCCCCCGGTGGGGCGAGGTGGACCTCACCGGCCCGGGCGAGCAGCGGTGCGGCGAGGAGGATCGAGCCGCGAATCCGCGTACAGAGCGCGGGATCGAGCGTGTCCCCCCGCACCGCGTTCGCGGTGATCACGAGGGTATTCGGCGCGGTCCACTCGGCGGTGGCGCCCGCCTGCTTGATCAACTCGACGAGGCTCAAGATGTCCTTGATATGCGGGACGTTCTCGAGGGTGACCGGCTGGTCGGTGAGGAGCGCGGCACAGAGGATCGGGAGCGCGGCGTTCTTGTTGCCCGCGGGCCGGATGGTCCCGGAGAGGCGGCGACCGCCCTCGACGATGAACTGGGGTTGAGCCATGTGCGGGAATATACGCTTGACGCCCCGCCACCGAGGGTCGAGGATTCGAGATGCTCATCTTCCAGCTCGCCGCCGCGGCGGACACCGTGCTCGTTCGTGCCGTCCCCCCGATCCGGACGCCCTTCGAGCAGATCGTCTTCGTGGCCTCAGGGCTCACGAGCCTCCTGGCCTTGCTCCTCTGCGTCCTCGCGGTGCTCGCCCTGGTGGCCATGCGGAAGGGGGCGGCGGCGCTGCAGGCCGAGGTGACCCAGCTCCTCGTGGAGCTCCGCCCCCTGGCCCGGGAAGCCGCGGCGGCCGCGGCGGAGGTCCGACAGGTCGCGACGCAGGTGCAGGAGATGGTCGGGGATTCAAAGGCGACGATCACCACCGTCAACACCACGGTCCGATCCTCGGTGGAAACGCTCGGGGAGCGAGTGCAGGAGGTGAGCGAGACTGTCGGTCGGGTGACGAAGCTCGCTGAGGGGATCGCGACCGCCGCGGCGGGCGCGGCCGGGGCTGCCGCCGGGTTCATGTTCGGTGGCCGCCGACGGAAGCGCCGCCGGGAGGAGGAGGCCCAAGATCCGGACCTCGGGGACGACGAGGTGGACGACACGCCATGACCCGCGTGTGGCGCCCCGCCCTCTTCGCGGCCGTGGTGGCGCTCGTCCTCTCCCCCGCCGACCTCTTCGCCTGGACCCCGGGGACGCACATCCTCATCGGGGAGGCGCTGCTCGGGGCAGCGGAGGCGTTGCTCCCCGCCGGCCTCGCCGCGCTCCTCCGCGCCTTCCCGATGGATTTCCTCTACGGGTCGATCGCCGCCGACACGAGCTTCGCCAAGCGCTATGCCAAGGTCGGCCGGCATTGTCACTTTTGGTCGGTGGCGGACGAGATCGCGGACCGCGCGCGTGACGAGCCCCTGCAGGCCTTCGCGTACGGGTATCTCGCCCATCTCGCCGCCGACGTGGTGGCGCACAATCACTTCGTCCCGCATCAGCTCGCCATCACCGCGGCGACCTCCGGCGCGGGGCACGGATATTGGGAGAGTCGGTTCGAGATGCAGACCGGGGATCGCTGGGCGCGACGCGCGCGCGAGGTGATCCAGCTCGACCATGGGCGATCTGACGACCACCTCGATCGGATCCTGAGCCCGACGATCTTCAGCACGCCGACCAACCGGCGGATCTTCCGCGGGATGGTCCACGCCTCCGACTCCCAGTCCTGGCAGCGCGCGATGGCGTTGATGGCGGAACGGAGTCGGTATCCGCTGCGCGACGCCACCGTGGCCGCGCATCTCGACGTCGCCTTCGAGTATGTGGTGGACTGCCTCGCAAACGGCACCACCTGCGTGCCGCGCCGATTCGATCCGAGCGGGGAAGCCTCGCTGCGCGAGGCCAAGAAGCTGCGCCGCGCCTCGATGGCGGGGGGCGAGCGGGCGATCCGACGTGACGCCGCCGAGCGATTCCGTCTCCCGGCGGAGCGTCTCGGCTTTGCGGCGCGGCTCCCTGCCCCGCTCCATGCCCCGCCTGGAGCGCCCGGCGCTACGTCGCGATCCGAGTGGCCAGCAGCTGATTGAGCTTCTTGGGGTCGGCGCGCCCCTTGGACTTCTTCATCACGAAGCCGACGAGCACCCCCTGCAGCTTCTGCTCCCCGGCCGCGAAGCGCGCCGCCTCGGTGGGATGCTCGGCCCAGACCTCATCGATCCACTGCTTGAGCGCCGCATCATCCCCGACCTGCAGGAGCCCGTCGCGCTGCGCGATCGCGTCCGGCGCCGCCGCATCAGCGCGCATCGTGGCGAAGACGGTCTTGGCCGCCGTCGAGCTCAGCTGCCCCCCCTTCACCAGGGCGATCAGCGCCGCCAGGCGTGCCGGGGTGATCGGGAAGTCGGCGAGCGCCGCCCCGGATTCGTTGAGTGCCGCGAGCACCTCGCCCATGATCCAATTCGCCGCCGCCTTCCCATCCCCCGAGGCCGTTGCCGCCGACTCGAAGTACGCGGCGAGCTCCACCGTCGCCGAGAGGACCTCGGCTTCCGCAGCGGAGAGCTTGTATGCGCCGACCCAGCGGACGCGCCGCGCCGCCGGCAGTTCGGGGAGCGCATCCCGCTGCTCACTGATCCACTCCGGCGTGAGCACGAGTGGCGGGAGGTCGGGCTCGGGGAAGTAGCGATAATCGTGACTCCCCTCCTTGGACCGCGCCGCACGCACCACCTGCGCCGCCGCGTCGAAGAGCATGGTCTGCTGCGCGACCATCCCACCGGCTTCATAGGTCGCCACATGCCGCTGGAACTCGAGCTCGAGCGCCTTCTCCACATTCGAGAAGGAGTTGAGGTTCTTGATCTCGGTGCGCGGGCGGAAGGTGGTCTCCCCGAGTGGACGGGCGGAGACGTTGGCATCGACGCGGAGGGACCCCTCCTCCATCGAGACATCGCTCACGCCGCAGAAGAGCAACACCTCGCGCAACGCGCGCAGATACGCCCCGGCCTGCGCCGCGGAGCGGATCTCCGGCTCCCCCACGATCTCGATGAGTGGGACGCCGGCCCGGTTGAGGTCGATCGCGGTCATCCCAGGGAAGCGATCATGGATCGACTTCCCGGCATCCTCCTCCAGGTGCACGCGGGTGATCCCCACGCGCGACCCATCGGCCAGCGTGAGATGCCCCCGCGTCGCCAGTGGGTGCTCGGCCTGCGAGATCTGATACCCTTTGGGGAGATCGGGATAGAAGTAGTTCTTGCGCGCGAAGATGCTGCGTTCGTGGACCGTGCAGCCAAGCGCGAGCGCGGCGCGGGTGGCGAGCGTCACCGCCTCGGCGTTGAGCACCGGGAGCGCGCCGGGGAGCGCGAGGCAGACGGGACAGGTGTTGCGATTCGGGGCCTCGCCGAAGTTGGTCGAGCAGGCGCAGTAGGCTTTGGTGCGCGTCTTGAGCTGCACGTGCACCTCGAGGCCGACGACCATCTCCCACGGCGTGGCGCTCATCGGTGCGCCTCCGCGCCGAGGGCCTCTTCCAGCGCATAGGCCGCCCGAAACATCGTCGGCTCATCGAAGGCCGGCGCGAGGAGCTGTCCGCCGACGGGGAGCCCGTTCACCCGCCCGATGGGGAGGGAGATCCCGGGGATCCCCGCGAGGTTCGCCGTCACCGTGTAGATGTCGCTGAGATACATCTCGTAGGGATCGGAGATCGCGCCGAGTGCGAACGCGGGGGTTGGTGTGGTCGGGGTGAAGAGCAGATGCACCCCGGAGGCAAAGACGTCGGTGAAGTCGCGCGCGATCAAGGCGCGGACCTCCTGCGCCTTGCGGTAGTACGCATCGTAGTAGCCGGCGCTCAGCACGTAGGTCCCGAGGAGGATGCGACGGGTGACCTCGGCACCGAAGCCAGCGGCGCGCGTGGCGCCATAGAGGGCCTGCACCCCGTCGGCGTCGACGCGCATGCCGTAGCGCACGCCATCGAAGCGGGCGAGGTTCGCCGACGCCTCGGCCGGAGCGATGATGTAATAGACCGGGATCGCGTAGGGGGTGTGCGGGAGCGAGACCTCGCGGATCGTCGCGCCTTGCGCGCGCAACGCCTCGAGGGCGCGATCGCAGGTCGCGCGCATCTCCGGCATCAATGATGCAGGGAAGTATTCCGTGGGGACCCCGATGACGAGGCCGGCGAGTGGCCCTGGGCCGACGCGCATCGCGGGGACCGCGTGGGCGGCCGAGGTGGCATCAAGGGGATCGTGCCCGGAGATGAGCTCCGTCGCGAGGGCGGCGTCGTCGACGGTCCGGCCGAAGGGGGCGACGCCGTCGAGGGAGGAGGCGAAGGCGACGAGCCCATAGCGAGAGACGCGACCATAGGTGGGCTTCACGCCGACGATCCCGCAAAAGGCGGCCGGCTGCCGCACCGAGCCCCCGGTCTCCGACCCCAGGGCGATCGGGGTGATGCCGGCGGCGACCGCGGCCGCGGAGCCCCCCGACGAGCCGCCGGGGGCGCGTCGGCGATCGTGCGGGTTCCGCGACGGGCCGAATGCGCTGTGCTCGGTGGAGGAGCCCATCGCGAACTCGTCCATGTTCGCCTTCCCGATCACGACGGCGCCGGCCTCGCGGAGCTTCCGGACCGCGGTCGCCTCGTACGGACTCACCCACCCCTCGAGGATCTTGGAGCCACACCCGGTGGGGAGGGTGCGCGTGGCAAGATTGTCCTTGATGGCGACGGGGACGCCGGCGAGTGGGCCCATCGCGAGGGGGGAGAGCGCCGGGTCGGCGGGGGCGGCGCGATGCACGATCGCATTGAGCCCCTCGGCGCCGGCGTGCGTCTCCTCGATGCGCGCGAGCGCGGCGGCGAGCACCTCACTCGCCTGGGCGCGCCCCTCGCGGACGGCCGCGCCGAGCTGGGCGGCGGCGTGATCGAGCACTGAGCGGCTCATGCGCCCTCCCCCGCATCCTCGTGCGTGGAAAGTCGCGGGACGAGGAAGAACCCCTCGCGCATCTGCGGCGCGAAGTCGGCGGGCGGGCGTGTGAGTGGGATCGCGCCGACGACATCTTCGCGTAGCGCCATCCCGGGGCGCGCCGCCTCCGCGGCGTCGGCCGCGCCGGACGACGGCACCTGCTGGAGCGTCTCCATGTGCCCAAGGATCGCATTGAGCTGCGAGACATACGACGCCAGCTCCGCCTCAGGGATAGTCAGGCGGGCCAGCGCCGCCACCTGGCGCACATCATCCGGTGTCACACTCATCACTCGAATCCTCGCTCAAGTCCGGCGAAGGCGATCACCAACCGCTTGCGCCCGATGCTCTCGTCGTCGAAATCCACCGTCACCTTCGCGTCGCGACCACTCCCCGTGAGTTCCGCGATGGTCCCGGACCCGAACCGCGTATGCCGCACCCGCTCACCGGGCACGAAGCGCGGCAGGTCCTGCGAGGGCGCCTCCTCCGGCTCGAACTCCACGCGCGCGCCAGTCCGCGGGGTCCATGCAGGCGTACGCGCTCGCCCGGCGGGGCGTTCCCGCGCCTCGCCGCGCCCGTAGCGCGCCCCGCCACCCGCGGCCCCGCCGAGGTAGGGCGAGGCGATGCGCGCGGACCCCTTCGCGCGCGCCGTCGGCTGCTTGGTGTAGAACTCCGCGACCCCACCGCGGAGGAAGCTCGACATCACACTGGGGAGCAATTCCCCGTTCCGTCGCCGCTGATGGGCCCACGAGAGCTGCAGTCGCTCGCCCGCCCGCGTGATCGCCACATAGAGCAGCCGCCGCTCCTCCTCGAGGGCGTCGGGATCGTCGATCGTGCGAAAGAGGGGGAAGAGCCCCTCCTCGAGTCCGGTCACGCACACCATGGGGAACTCGAGCCCCTTCGCCGTGTGCACCGTCATCATCGTGACCGCGTCGGCCTCGGGACCCAGCTGGTCGAGTCCGGTGACGAGGGTCGCGCGCTGGAGGAAGTGATCGAGCGGTCGCAGCCCGACCTCGCCCCCATCCTCGATCACCGTCTCCGCGGCGGAGGTCACGAGTTCGCGGACGTTGTCGAGCCGCTCGAGCCCCTCGGGGCCTTCCGCCCGCAGCGCCTCGTCATAGCCGGTGGCCTGGATCACCTCGAGGAGGAGGCGATCGACCCCGCTGTCGGCGGCGAGCGCCCGCACCCGATCGACGACCGCGACCAGCTGCGTGAGCCCGGTGCGGGTCGCCGGCCGCACGCCCAGCATCGATTCAATGTGACGCGACTGCTCGAGCAACGAGCGTCCGTTGGCCCGCGCCTCGGCGGCGAGGAGCTCGAGCGTCGTCTCCCCCACCCCACGCTTGGGTGCGGTGAGCGCACGCCGGAAGGCCTCGTCGTCGGCAGGGTTCGCGACGAGGCGTAGCCAGGCGACGAGATCCTTGATCTCGCGCCGGTCGTAGAAGCGCACCGCACCGACGAGCCGATAGGGGATCGCCTCCTTCCGCAACGCCTCTTCCATCGCGCGGCTCTGCGCGTTGGTGCGATAGAGGACGGCGCAGTCGCGCCACCCGCCGCGTGCGTGCTGCCAGTGCTGACAGGCCGCGACCACGGCATCGGCCTCGTCCCGATCGTCGGCCGCCTCCACCAGCGTCACCGGATCGCCCCCCAGCCGGGTCGTGCGCAGCGTCTTCCCGCGGCGCCCCTCGTTCATCGCGATCACGGCATTCGCGAGATCGAGGATCGGCGCGGTCGAGCGGTAGTTCTCCTCGAGACGCACCACACGCGCCGAGGGGAAGTCACGCTCGAAGTCGAGGATGTTGCGGATGTCGGCGCCACGCCAGCCGTAGATGGCCTGGTCATCGTCGCCGACGACCGCGAGGTTGCCGTGCTCTCCCGCGATCAACCGCACGAACTCGTATTGGGCGCGGTTGGTGTCCTGGTACTCATCGACGAGCACCTGCTGGAAGCGCGTCGCGAAGGCCTCGCGGATCTGCTCCGATTCGCGGAGGATCCGCACCGGGAGGGTGAGCAGGTCGTCGAAGCTCACCGCGTTCGCGCTCCGCAGCGCCCCCTCGAGCTCGCGGTACACCTTGGCCGCGGCCTCGGCGATCGGGGTCCGAGCGAGTCGCTCGTACTCCGGTGGATCGACGAGGGCGTTCTTCGCCGAGGAGATCTCGGCGAGGATCGCCTTCGGGGTGAAGACCTTGTGGCTGATGCGAAGGCGTTCCATCTCGCGCTTCACGACCGCGAGGGTGTCGTCCTCATCATAGATCGTGTACTCCGGAGTGCGCCCGACGCGATCGGCGTGGCGCCGGAGCATTCGCGCGCCGATCCCGTGGAAGGTCCCGATCCACATCCCCGCCGGGTCCTGCCCGAGGAGCCGTCCGATGCGCTCGCGCATCTCCCCGGCCGCCTTGTTGGTGAAGGTGACGGCGAGGATGGCATTGGGGGCGATGCCGTGGGTCTCGATGAGCCGCGCGATCCGCGTGGTGAGGACGCGCGTCTTCCCCGAGCCGGCGCCAGCGACCACGAGCAGGGGCCCTCCGAGATGCTCGACCGCCTCCTGCTGCGCGGGATTGAGGGCGGCGCTCACCCGAGGCGATCGGCGCCCATCCAGGGGCGCAGGGCCTCAGGCACCGTCACGCTCCCGTCGGGCTGCTGATAGTGCTCGAGGAGCGCGGCGAAGATGCGTGGGAAGGCGAGCCCGGACCCATTCAGCGTGTGGACGAAGCGCGGCTTCTCGCCCGGCGCGGGCCGGAAGCGGATGTTGGCCCGGCGTGCTTGGAAGTCGGTGAAGAGGGAGCACGACGACACCTCGAGCCACTTCCCCACCCCGGGGGCGAAGACCTCGAGATCGTAGGTCTTCGCACTGCTGAATCCGGTATCGCCCGCCGCGAGGAGCACCACGCGATAGGGGAGCCCCAGCCGCTGCAAGACCGCCTCCGCATGGCCCAGCAGGAGCTGGAGCTGCGCCTCCCCATCCTCCGGGGCGCAGTAGCGCACCAGCTCGACCTTATCGAACTCGTGGACGCGCAGCACGCCCCGCGTGTCTTTCCCCGCCGAGCCCGCCTCGCGACGGAAACAGGGGCTGTAGGCACAGAACGCCTTCGGGAGCTCCTCCGCCGCGAGGATCTCATCGCGATAGAGATTCGTGACCGGGACCTCCGCCGTCGGGATGAGAAAGAGAGCCTCGTCCCTGAGGGCGTACATGTCCTCCTCGAACTTCGGGAGCTGCCCGGTCCCGACCATCGACTCGCGATTCACGACGACGGGGACCCAGCACTCCTCGTAGCCGAACTCCCCGGTGTGGAGGTCGAGCATCGCGTTCATGAACGCGCGGATCATCCGGGCACCGGCACCCCGATACACGACGAACCCCGAGCCGGCGATCTTGGCGCCGCGCTCGAGATCGAGGAGCCCGAGGGCCGCTCCGACCTCCCAGTGCGGCCTGATCCCCGTCACCTCACGGGGGGTGCCCCAGCTGCGGACGACGACGTTCGCGGACTCATCGCCCGGCGGCACAGCGGGCAAGGGCACGTTCGGGACACCGAGGAGGAGCGCCGCGAGGCGCGCCTCGGTCGGCGCCAGCGTCGCCTCGAGCGCGGCGATCGCCTCGCCGAGCGCGCGCGCCTCGGCCATCTCCACCGAGGCGTCCTCGCCTGCTTTCTTCTTCTTCCCGACGACCTGGGTGATCGCGTTGCGCTTCGCCTTTTGCTCCTCCACGGCCTGGATCGTCTGCCGACGCGTGCGGTCGAGCGCCACCGCCTCGTTAATCACCGGGCCGTAGACCTCGAGTTTGCCACGCCGACGCATCCCGTCGCGCAGCCCCTCGGCCTCGTCCCGGATCATCCGGAGGTCATGCATCGCTCAGAACTCCGGGATGCCCGAGACGAACGAGCGGAAGCCGCAGTTGGGATTCACTCGCGTGCTGAGGATCGCCCGCCGTCCGACCGGGTCGATCGAATCGACGACGAACTTGGCGTAGATCTCCGCCGACTGGCTGTACTGACAGGCCAACGAATTGATCTTGATGAGGAAGACCCCCCCGGGATTCATGACGAGGGTCGTGTCCGGCAACCACCCCGTCCGCGGCGCCTCGAGGAGCTGCGTGTATGGGGTCGAGGACCGCTGGACGGACACGACTCGCGACCCGATCAGGGGCTGCACGATCTTGCTGACCGGCACGATAAGGAGCCGGCCATCAGGGTCGATATCGATCGCGAAGTCGAACGACCCCGCCGCATCGAGCTGCGAGGCGGAGGCCGTGGTCACGATCACGGCGGAGGGATAGGTCGCCGAGGTCCCGGTGACCGCCCAGAGCTCGAAACTCCGGTCGACGTTCGGGAACTGCGCCTGGAGCTGGAAGGGGTCGTCGCACGCGGTGAGCCCACCCCCACAGAGGGTGGCGACGAGGAGCGGGATCAGGGCGCGGCGACGGCGCGCGAAAGAGGGCGTCTGCACGGAGGGGAAACTAGCGGGACGCGGGCACGGATGCCACGCGAAACTGCTTGACTTCGGAGGGGGGCCGGGTATGCTTGAGCGCATCCCATCTCCCCACCGCCGATGCCTCCCATTCACGTCCTCGTCGCCGACGACGAGCCGCACATCGGCCGGATCATCAAGACCAAGCTCGAACAGGGCCCCTTCACCGTCACCCTCGCCTACGATGGGCTGGAAGCTCTCGAGACGTTGGAGCGGCACGCGTCGGTGCGTCTGGTGATCCTCGACCTCATGATGCCGCGGTTAGGCGGGATCGGGGTCCTCGACCGGATGCGGGGGGATCCGCGGTGGGGCACCCTGCCCTGCCTGATCCTCACGGCCGCGGGCCAGGACCATCAGGAGCTCGAAGCGCGGCAGCATGGGGCCGATGACTTCATGACCAAACCCTTCAGTCCGAAGCGTCTCCTGGCGCGCGTCGCCGCACTGGCCGGGGTCGCGGAGCCCCATGCCTAGTCCGCTCTACGCCGTCGTCCTCGCCGGCGGGGTCGGCTCGCGCTTCTGGCCGCTGAGCACCCCCGATCGCCCCAAGCAGCTCCTCCCGTTGATCGGAGCGGAGCCGATGTTGACCGAGACGGTAGCTCGGCTGGTCCCGCTCGTCGGAATCGAGCGCATCCTGATCCTCACCAGCGCTCGGCTGCGTGCGCCGATCCTCGCGGCCGTCCCCGGACTGACCGCCGAGCAAATCCTCGTCGAGCCCCGCCCGGCGGGGACCTGCGCCGCGCTCACCTGGGCGGCCGTCCAGGTGGCCGCGCGCGGCGGCGCCGCCGCGCGGATGGTCTGCGTCCATGCCGACTGGGCGATCGGCGAGCCGGAGCGCTTCCGGTCGACCTTGGCCGCCGCGGCGGAGGCCGCCGCCACGCACCAGGGGCTCGCGACCGTCGGGATCGTCCCCACGCGCCCTGACCCGGGATTTGGCTATATCGAGCCTGGCCCGTCGATCGGCGGCGAGATCCGTCAGGTGGCGCGCTTCATCGAGAAGCCGGACATCCCGCGCGCGACCGAGATGGTCGCCGCGGGCTATCTCTGGAACTCGGGGATCTTCGCCTGGCGTGCCGCCGACCTGCTCGCGGAGGTGCGTGCGGTGACCCCGGAACTCGCGCCCGCCCTCGCGGTGATGGATGCCGCCGGCGGGGCGCCGAGCGCCGACGCCTTCTTCGGCGCGGTGACCGGGGGGATCAGCATCGATGTCGGCGTCCTCGAGCGGAGCCGCCGCGTGCTCGTCCTCGCCGGCGCGTTCGGATGGGACGATGTGGGGACGTGGGCGGCGCTCCAGCGCGTCCGCGCACACGATGCCGACGGCAACGCGACCTTCGGGCGCGTCGTCACCAAGGCCGCCACGCACAATGTGGTACACACCGAGCAGGGTGCGGTGGTGCTCTACGGCGTCCGCGATCTCGTGGTCGTCGTCCGCGACGGCGTCACCCTCGTGACGACGGTCGACCTCGCGCACGACCTCAAGACCCTGGTCGACGCCCTCCCGCCCGACCTGAAGGAGCTCCCGTGAGCGGGTTCGTCCTCTACGATGATGCGACCGCCCGGGGCCTCGAGCCCTTCGCGTTGACGCGACCGACCGGCGAGCTCCGCGCCGGGAGTCGTCTCATCCGCGAACGGTGGGCACAGGTCCTCGGCCTCGAGGCGATCGGCTTCGTGGGGGCCCCGCATCTGGCACGCTTCGAGGAACCAGGCGCCCCGAGCGCTGCCGCAGGAGTGCTCCCTGCCGGCACGCTCGTGGTGAATGCGCGGTGTGCGCCGGCGCTCACCGCGCGCGTCGCGAGCGGGGCGACGATGGTGATGATCGGGCAGCGGATCGCCGCGGTGCGCCTGGCCGCGGACACCCCGGTGACGGCCCTGGCCGATGGGACCGCCTCGCTCGAGACCCTCGGTACGCGCACCGGGGTCCTGGCGCGTGCCGAGGGGTGGTGGATCGACGCGCCATGGGATCTCATTCGGCATCTCCCGGAGATGCTCGGCGCCGATGCGGTGGCGGAGCTCCCCGCAGCGCCGCACCATCCCGACGGTCTCACGGTGATCGGTGCGCATCCCGTGCACATCGACCCGAGCGCGACCATCGAGCCGATGGTACTGATCGATACCACGGTGGGGGCCGTCATCGTCCAGCGCGGGGCCCTCATCCAGGCCTTCACGCGACTCGTGGGCCCCTGCGTGATCGGTCCAGAGGCCATCGTCGCGGGGGGCCGCATCGCCTGTTGCAGCATCGGCGAGCGGAGCAAGGTCCATGGGGAGCTGAGTGTCTCGATCGTCATCGGCCACGCCAACAAGGGGCATGACGGCTTCGTCGGCCACTCGGTGATCGGGCGGTGGGCGAACCTCGGCGCTGGGACGATCACGAGTAATCTCAAGAACTCCTACGGCACGGTGAGTTGCTGGTCCCCAAGCGGGACGCGCGACACGGGGCTGCAGTTCCTCGGCAGCCTGATCGGGGACCATGTGAAGACGGGGATCGGGACGCGTCTCACCACCGGAGGGGTGATCGGTGCGGGGGCCAACTGCTTCGGGACCCAGATGCCTCCCAAGGTCGTCGCCCCCTTCGCGTGGGGCGAGGCCACACGCTGGGAGCTCTTCGCCCTCGATAAGTTCCTCGTGGTGGCGGAGCGGATGATGCAGCGCCGTGGGATGCCGTTGAGCGAGGCGATGCGCGCCTGTCTGACCGCCGCACATGCGGCGCGCTGGTCGGCCTGACCACTCGCGACCGTCGATCGCGATGCGTGGGTGGACCCTCGGGAGCGGCAGCTCCGGCAATGCTATCGTGCTCGAAAGCGGGGCGCATCGGATCCTGATCGACTGCGGCTTCGGGCCGCGCGCGATCGCCGTACGGTTGCGCACGCTGGGGATCGCGCCGGAGTCGATCAGTGCGCTGCTGATGACACATGAGCACATCGACCATGCACAGGGGGCGGAGCGCGCCCAGAAGAAGTACCGCTGGCCGGTGTATGGCTCGGCGGGCACCTTGCTGGCGCTCCCCGAGATCGAGGCGCGGTGGCGGAAGCCAGTCGCCCCGGGGCTGCCGGTCGCGATCGACGGGTTCACCATCGAGGCGATCGCCGTCCCGCACGATGCGGCGAGTTGTTTTGCCTACACCGTCACGGCGACTGCCTCTGGGGCGCGCGTCGGCGTGGCGCACGATCTCGGGGCGGTCCCCGATGAATTGCATGGGAGCTTCGCCCGGTGCGACGCCCTGTTGATCGAGGCGAATCATGACGCCGAGATGCTGCGGACCGGGCCGTACACGCCGGCGTTGCAGGAGCGGGTGCGCGGCGCACGCGGACATCTGAGCAATGCGCAGGGGGCGGCGCTGGCGGCGTCGGTCGCCCATCCCGGGCTGCGCGCGATCTCCTTGCTGCATCTGAGCGCCGTCAATAACACCCCGGCGCTGGCCGAACAGGCGGTGACGGCGGCGGTTCGGCGTGCGGGATATCAGGGTCCGGTACAGGCCGCCCCGCGGCGCGAGCCCACCGTCGCCTTCGAACTGTGATGCCTGCGATCTGCCCTGCCATGAGGACGGTGCGGCCAATCGGGAAGCATTTACTTCCGTACAAGCCGGCAGTAGGATGCTTAGGACGGCCCTCCCCCCTTCTGCCGGACATATGGCGACCCACTCGCAACAGCTCGACTGGAAGGCGGACGCGCCCGCATCCATCGTCGTCTTCCTCGTCGCCCTCCCCCTCTGTCTCGGCATCGCCCTCGCCTCCGGGGCGCCCCTCTTCGCGGGGATCATCGCGGGGGTGATCGGGGGACTCGTCGTCGCGCCGATCAGCGGCTCGGCGCTGATGGTGAGTGGGCCCGCGGCGGGCCTCACGGCGATCGTACTCGCCGCGATCACCGACCTCGGCGACTATCGCGCCTTCCTCGTCGCCGTCGTGCTCGGGGGCGTGATTCAGCTCGTGCTCGCCGCGATCCGGGCGGGCATCATCGGCTACTACTTCCCCTCCTCGGTGATCAAGGGGATGCTCTCCGCGATCGGGATCGTGCTGATCCTCAAGCAGTTCCCGCATGCGGTCGGCTACGAGGCCGAGGCGATGGGAAGCGAGTCGTTCCGTCAACCGGGCGATGCCACGACCTTCTCCACGATCGGCGATGCGTTGGATGCCGTCCAGCCGGGGGCCGCGCTCATCGCGGCGCTCTCGTTGGGGATCCTCTTCGTGTGGCCATTGACGCCACTCGCGAAGGTGAAGCTCCTCCCTGCCCCGCTCGCCGTGGTGCTCCTCGGCGTGGGCATGAACGCGCTCTTCCCCGCGCTGATGCCGGCCTGGACGATCGACGCCTCGCATCTGGTGGCGCTCCCGATCCCGACGAGCGGCGCCGAGTGGGCGCAGCAGTTCGCGATGCCCGCTTGGGGGGCGATCACGAACCCCGTGGTCTGGCGCGTCGGGGTCACCCTCGGAATCGTGGCGTCGCTCGAGACGTTGCTCTCCCTCGAGGCGACGGACAAGATGGATCCCTACAAGCGCGAGGCACCGCCGAATCGTGAGTTGCTCGCGCAGGGGGTGGGAAACACCCTCTCGGGGCTGATCGGCGGTCTCCCGCTCACCGGCGTGATCGTGCGGTCGGCGGCGAACGTCTCGGCGGGGGCCAAGACCCGGTGGTCGGCGATCCTGCACGGGATCCTCCTCGCCGGGGCGGTGATCGCGATCCCGGGGCTCCTGAATCGGATCCCGCTCGCGGCGTTGGCGGCCATCCTCCTGCACACCGGATGGAAGCTCGCCCACCCGCGGATCGGTCGCGCCCTCTGGGCGCAGGGCCTCTCGCAGTTCATCCCGTACGCCACGACGATCGTCGTGGTGCTGGTCACCGATCTCTTGGTCGGGATCGGCGTGGGCATGGCGGTGGGGATCTACTTCCTGCTCCGGGACATGCTCAAGGCGCCCCCCTTCAGCGAGGTGAGCCCCAAGGGGGCGGTGCTCCGTCGCTTCGAACTCCATCCCTACGTGAACTTCCTCAACAAGGGGGCGCTGCTCGCGGTCCTCGAGGAGCTTCCCGAAGGGGGGCGAATCGAGATCGACGGCCGTCAGGTCCGGCGTATCGATCCTGATGTCCTCGAGGTGATCCATAACTTCCGTGACACGGCGATGCTCCGTGGCATCGATTACCGCTTGGTGGAGGTGCCTGCGCTCCCCACCGGCGCCGGCGCGCACTGATCTCTCTCACCCTTCTTTGGAGCCACCCGCGTGAAGCACTACCACAAATTGATCGAGAACAACAAGGCGTGGGCCGCCCAGATGGTCGATCAGGACCCCGAGTTCTTCGTGAAGCGCGAGGCGAAGCAGACCCCGCACTACCTCGTGATCGGGTGCTCCGACAGCCGCGTCCCGCTCGAACTGATGTCCGGCGCCCTGCCGGGCGAGATGTTCGTGCACCGGAACATCGGCAATCAAGTGTGGGAGACCGACATCAACCTGATCTCGGTGGTGCAGTTCGCCGTCGGCGTGCTCGACGTGGAGCATGTGATCGTCTGCGGGCACTCCAACTGCGGGGCGCTCAAGGCGGCGCAGGGGCCGACGACCAATGGGTTGATCGACAATTGGCTTTCGGATATCCGGAACGTGATCCGCTGGAACGCCTCGGAGCTCCATGCCTGCCCGAGCGACGAGGATCGGCTGCACCTCCTCTCTCGGCTCAACGTGATGCAGCAGGTCGGGGTGCTGAGCCGGATGCCGATCATCCGGGACTTCTGGTCGCGCGGGAAGCGTCCGATGCTCCACGGCTGGGTCTACGACATCGGCTCGGGGCTGATCGAGCGGGTCGTGGAGCAGGTCGACTCGCCGGAACGCGCCGCAGAGCTCCTCCCGCGGAACTGAGCCGCCGCGCGGCGTCGCCGAGGGCGCGGGTCCCTCGCGATCCCCCCCATGAGAACGGCCCCGGTCGCATCGCGACC
>JBMTXT010000034.1:0-16282 GCA_049453775.1 Gemmatimonadaceae bacterium
CACTTCCAAGGGATGACGACCCAGGGCGAGCAGCAGCGGCAGGCGCTCGATGCGATGCGGCGCGAGCACGAGCAGCGATTGGAGGTGATGCGACAGACGGTCGATGAGAAGTTGACCCAGACCCTCAATGCACGGATCACCGAGTCCTTCGCCTCGGTCAGTGAGCGACTGGAGGCGGTGCACCGCGGCCTCGGCGACATGCAACAACTCGCCGCAGGGGTCGGGGACCTGAAGAAGGTGATGACCAACGTGCGGGTGCGCGGCACCTGGGGTGAGTACCAACTCAGTGCGTTGCTCGAACAGTTCCTCACCGAACCGCAGTTCGAGCGGAACTTCCGTCCACGGCCCGACTCCCGCGAGGTCGTAGAGTTCGCCATTCGGTTCCCGGGTCGTACAGGCGAGGGGACCCCGGTCTATCTCCCGGTGGACTCCAAGTTCCCTATCGAGGACTTCGCGCGACTGGTCGAGGCGTCTGAAACGGGGGATCAGGACGCGGTGCGCATCGCCAGGGCGGCCCTCGTCGCGGCTGTGAAGAAGAGCGCGCGGGACATCAGCGAGAAGTATCTCTTCCCGCCGGTCACCACGGACTTCGGCGTACTCTTCCTCCCCACGGAATCACTCTACGCGGAGGTGGTGCGCGAGGTTGGGCTCGTCGAGGAGCTGCAGCAAAGCTATCGCATCCATCTCGCGGGGCCGACGACGCTCGGGGCGCTCCTGACCTCGTTCCGCGTCGGTTTCCAATCGATCGTGATCGAGCAGCGCGCCGGGGAGATCAAGCTCCTCCTCGGCCTCGCCAAGCGGGAGTTCGGGAAGTTCAACGAGGTGCTCGATAAGGCCGAGCGACAGATCGACACCGTGGCCCGGAGTCTCAAGGAAGGCCGGCGGCGCACCAAGGCGGTCGAGCGCAAGCTACGAGAGGTCGAGACCCTTGATGAGGCGGCGTCGGCCCAGCTGCTGGGGACCGTGGACGAGTCGGGTGATGAGGACGAGGACCCCGCCTCATCGCACCTCGAACCGTTGTAGCCGTCCGTCATCCAGCGCATACGCCGTCCGACCATCCGCACTGAAGACCAGTCGGGTGCGCGTCGGGGAGGTCGGGAGGAGCCCCATCACCTTCCGCGCGGCGGGTTCCGCGAGGACGACACTGCCGATGGGCTTGGTGGGCGTGAGGAGGGCCTGGCCATCGGCTCGACGCCCGATCTGGTAGTCGAATCGATCATCCCGACGGGCACTCGGGTACTCCACCTGCGAGAGCACCTTCCCTGAGGGGATATCAAGCATCGCCATCCCGGTCGGGCCGGCGATGAGCGCGACCCCGTCGGTCGTGAGGCTCCGCGAAAGCTGACCGGCGCCCGCCGCTAGGATCCCCGTCCCTGCGATCTTGAGATCCTTGGCGGAGATCTCGTAGCGCTTCGCCCCGGTCTGCGTGTCGAGACCGACGACGCCATTCCCGATCCGGACGAGGACGGTGCCCCCCGCCTCGAGGAGATGCTCCTGCTGTCCACGGAGTGGTAATGGCGTCTTCCAGAGGACCTTGCCCGTGCTCCGGTCGATGCCCGAGATCCCCTCGGCCCCAGCTACGCTCACAACGAGGCGATCAGGGAGGACGACGAGACTCGTGATCCACTGGCCTCGATTCAGCTTCTCCACCACCCAGCGCATCTTCCCCGTCTCGAGATCGATTGCCTCAAGAGAGACATCGACCCCGGAGAGACCGACCCCAGAGAAGGCGGGTCGATAGATCACCCCATCGGCGATGCGCGGGAAGGCGAAGAGATTGTTGACCGAGCTCTCGGGATTCATCGCGCGCATGATCGCCGGCATCTCGGTCGCGATCCGCCACTTCGGCTGGCCCGTGGTCAGGTTGAACGCCTCGAGATCGAGGAAGTTCAGGAGGAGCGTATTCCCCACCACGCGTACGTCGATCGTGCGCATGTCGTACGTGCCGATTCCGTCGAGCTTCTCCCGGTACATCGTCTGATAGCTGTTCGTCCATCGGACCGTCCCCGTCTCCGCGCTGATACGCATCAGCTGCTTACGGAACTGGATACCGGGGAGGGAGAAGACGTCATCGTCGCGGTTCACGAGGACGAGGTCCTTCGTGCCCGGATCGAAATAGACGAAGGCGAGCCCCCCGGTGAACGCGGAGGTCTCCCACCGGACCTTCCCTGTCCCGAGATCGAGGAGCGTGAGCCCACCAATCGTCTTGACGAGGAGCCCATTCACCTCGGGGATCTGCCGGATGAGCGTGGCGATGACACGCTCGGGAGCCAAGATGTCGGCGAGTGCGCTGCCGGCGATCTGCCGCCCGCGGCTCTCACTCCCCGCCAGGAGAAACCGGGCGTAGGTCGCGTACCGCTCCAAGCTCCACCGGAGCTCCTCGTTCACCCACCGCACCTCGCGGGTTTGCAGGTCGATGAACGAGATGCGCTCTTGTTTGCTGCCGTAGTAGAGGTCGAGGACCCCGTTCAGATGCGGGACCGCGGCGTAGTACGTCTTCGCCGGGAGCGGCTCCTCCCCACGTGTCGTCGTGAGCAAGAGCTTGAAGAGCTGATCTCGCTGCTGTTCCCACTGGAGCGCTCCGTCCGCCGCCGAGTAGACGCGGATCCGCTCGGGCTTGATCACCATCAGCTGGCGTTCGTCCGCACTGAGGAGGAGCTCGGTCCGCTGCGGATTGTCCGCCTGGGGGTTCTTGGCGAGCCACTCGGGCTCGTCGTTCGGGAGCCGTTCCTTGTTCGGCTTCTCGACCCGGACCTCCCAGGTCTTCGGGAGTGTCGGGACCTGCTGCGCATCAGCGAGTGGCGCGACGGAGAGGGCGAGCAGCGCGAGGCGAGCGAGGGACGACAGCAGGGGCACCATGCGGTTGACTCCTCAGGGGTGGTCTTGGGATGCTGCGACCGATCCCAGAGGTTACGAGTCCGCCGGACCCCCGGCAACCAGGGACGACGGGGGCCTACCCCCCCACCCGCCACGGCGGTAACGCCCCCGCCTTCCGCACCAACGCGGGATTCTTCCGATACAGCGTCGCGGTCCGGCCGATGGTCTGGATCACCTCGGCCTTCACCCGCCCCGCGAGATCGTTCGCGGCCTGCTTGGCCGAGACCTCGGCGCTCTTGTTGAGCTGGACCTTCACGAGTTCACGCGCCGCCAGCGCCTCGTCGAGCGCGGCGGTCAACGCGGGGGTGAGTCCCTCGGTCCCGATATGCACCGTCGGGCGCAGGCGGTTGCACTCCGATCGGAGCGCGGCGCGCTCCTTCCCTGTCATCGCCATCTCAGTTGCCCCCGGCCCGTAAGAGATTGGGGAGCGGATCGAGGACCGCCCCCTCCCACCAACGCGCCGGTGGGCCCATCCGAAAGACCTGAAAGTGGAGATGCGGGGCGTCCTTGGTCGCGTTCCCCGTATATCCCACCGTCCCGATCCGATCCCCGCGCTTCACACGATTCCCCTCACGCAACCCGCGGCGTTGCGTGTCGAGATGCGCATAGTAATAGACGAGACGCCGCTTGGGGTCGCTCAGATAGATGACCTTCCCCCCGAGGTCGTTGCGCCCCACGCGCAGCACATACCCATCGTCTGCGGCGAGCACCGGCGTCCCCTTCTTCGCCATGATGTCGACCGCCTGATGCACGCGTCCACCACTCCGCGCGGCCCCAAACGTATCGCGCAGCGCGTCGGGCTCGACCCCTTTGACTGGGATGACCAGCTCGCGCGAACGGAGATAGGCCGCCTCGGGCCCCTCGCGCGGGGTGAGGGGCGCACGCGGCGCCCCGCAGGCGGCGAGCACGATCATTGTCAGGAAGAGCCCTACGTGACGAAGCGTCATACACTGAGAAAACGAGTCGCGAGGGGGGTGCGTCACGTCGCTCACCCATCAGATTTCAGGGATGACCTCGCTCCTCGATCGCTTCCAACTCGGCCAGCCCTACGAGGCCTGGCTCGCCGCCTCGACGCAACCCAATCTCGCCGCCCTCCAGCGGTCGATCCGCAGTCGCACGGAAGTCGCCCCAGAGCTCGTCGCCCGCGTCACCGCACTCGGCCGTCGCTGGAACGTCCTCGTGCTCAGCGCCGACTGGTGCTCCGATGCGGTGAATATCGAGCCGTGGGTCGATGCGCTCTGCGCCGAGTCCCCGTTACTCGCGATGCGCCTACTGGATCGCGACCAGCATCTCGATCTGATGGATCAGCATCTCACCAATGGACGCTCGCGTTCGATCCCGGTGGTGCTCGTCCTCGACGAGCAGGGGGTGGAGCGGGGTTGGTGGGGCCCGCGCCCACACGCCCTCCAGTCGTGGGTGATGTCCGCCGCCGCACAGGCGATGGCGCCTGCCGATCGCTATCGGGAGCAACGGCGCTGGTACTCCGAGGATCGCGGCCGTACGATCTGTGCCGAACTCGTCTCCCTACTCGAGCGCTGCGCCGAGGCGTCCGATGGCGGGCTCATAGCCCCAGACCCGATCACGCCCTCGACCGGTGAGCTCCCGGGCCACGCCGAGTGAGGTGAGTCGGTCGAGCATCTGCTGGGCGGCGGGGCGGGAGCAGCCGAGATCCTCGGCGAGGATCGGCATGGTGAGGAGCACGTTCCGGCGGAGGAGCGCGAGCGCCGGACGAGTGGTGACGGCGGCGCGGCCGAGGGCGGTGAGGCGATCATCTTCGCGGGACTGGCCCGCCGTGATGGCACGCATCGCCTCGTGAAGCGTCGCCAGACGGGAGATGAGTGAGGTCAGTGCGAGGGTGCGCCACGGCGCCTCGTCACCCGCGCGCCACGCGTCGAGAGCGGCAGCGCGTGCGTCGTCATCCTCCACGGTGATGAACGGCAAGAGGATCAGATGATCGGTCCGGCCAGCGCTGACCAACGTGAGCGCGGCGAGACACTCCCCCGCCGCGCGGGACGGCGCCCACGCGGTGATATCGAGGAGCCGATCGAGCACGCCGCGGTCCTGGTCCGCGCGGAACGCGGCTTCCAGTCGGTCGGCGGCGGGGTACGTTTCGAGGGAAGAATCGAGGAGGTGGAGTCGCGGCAGCGAAGGGAGGCCCCCGCTCCGTGCGCGACGCTCCTCCTCCACGAGGACATCACGAATGCCCCGCTCGGCCGGCGTGAGTGCGGCGTCATGAAATGGATCGGCCTCGGCGGCGAGGAATCGGTGAAGGGCGTCGCGTGTGCCGGTGGTCAGCTGAGCAGTACAGAGGAGGCGAAGGACGATTGCCGCACCGAAGGGGGCGGCAGTCACGGCGGCATCGAATCGCGCCAGAGAGTCAGCAGCGTCCTCAAATAGCTTCACAAAAGTAAGTTTAATGGCTTATAGTTGTTTTTGCAAGGCAGTGTAAATCGGCAGCATCCCAGCAAACTACCCGAGCAGAAGTATCAAATCAAATGAAAATTAGATTTAGCATTCTAAAACTTTTTCTTGTTGTGATTTTCGCTGCCCAGGCGAGCGCTCAGTCCTACCCCTTCCACCGCGTCTACGATACCAAGGCGAAGCGCTTCGTCGACTTCGAGGCGATGGTCGCCCGCCTTGCCACCCAGGATCTGGTGTTCTTGGGCGAGCAGCACAACGACCCCCGCACCCACCAGCTCCAGACGGCGGTCCTCGAGGGGATCGCGCGCCGCCGGTCGGGGCCGATCGTCCTCGCCCTCGAGATGTTCGAGCGCGATGTGCAGGGGTCCGTCGACGCCTATCTCGCCGGCTCGCTCACCGAGGAGCAGTTCCTCGCCGCCTCCCGCCCCTGGCCCAACTACCCGACCGACTATCGCTCCATGGTCGAGTTCGCGCGCGCCAAGCAGTGGCCAGTGATCGCGGGGAACATCCCGCGGCGCTACGCCTCACAGGTGGCGCGACGCGGACTCGTGGCGATCGATTCGCTCCCCGGCGCGGAGCGGGGATTCGTGGCGGAGCAGCTCGATTGCCCGCGTGACGCCTATTGGGAGCGCTTCCGTGGGGTGATGGGGGACATGAGTGGCCACGGCACGCCGATGACCCCAGAGCAGGCGGCGACGATGGTCTGGCGCACCTATGAGGCGCAGTGCGTGAAGGACGAGACGATGGGCGAATCGATCGCGGCCGCGCATGCGAAGGCCGGGGCACTCGTCATCCACGCCAACGGCGCCTTCCACTCGGATTATCGACTCGGGACGGTCGATCGTGCGAAGCGTCGCGCGCCGAAGGCGAAGATCGGCGTCGTGAGCTTCATCCCCGTCGCCGATCTCGATACCGCGAATGGGAAGCCGCAGCGGAAGATCGGGGACTATATCGTCTTCACGCTCGCACCCGAGCGGAAGGCCGCGCAGCCGTGATCCGCACGCGCGGCTGATCGCGCGCGCGGACCTGCCTACCGATCCTCCCACGCGAACCCGGACGCGAGCCGCGTGAAGCGGCGCGCCGTCCGATCATAGCGGAGGATCGAGGTCGCCCCGCCCCGCTCCGTGCGCCCCACGGCGGCGAGATCATCGAGCCCATCACCATCGGCGTCGAGCGCGTGCAAGAGGTCGTGCACCTTGAGGCGGAAGTCCTCCACCGGCACGGCGCGCACCGCCCCCGTGGCATCGATCAACACAAGCCGTTGCCGCGCCCACTCCATCGTCGGCGTCCGGAGACTCACCGCGAGGGCGATCCTCGCGCGGTCGAAGCACCCCACGACCTCGGACGATTCGCTCGTCACGCGGCTCGCGAGTCGCGGATAGGGGGGGAGGCCGGCGCCGCGGAGCACCTTCACCAACGAGTCGCGGACGACCTGTACGCGTTGCCGCTCGTCCGGGGGCAGGGGCGCGCGAAGACAGCGGGGGGCGAGCGGCGGCGGCACGGGCACGGGTACCGCCGATGGCGCCGGTCCGGTCGTCGCCGGACCGGCGAGGGGCGCCGCCGAGGCGACCACCGTCGCCGTCCGCTGCGCGAGGGAATCCATGACCGCCGAGCCCTGCAGGACGAGCACGATCCGACCATTCCAAGAATCCACCCCCTGCGCGGTCACCAGCTCGCTCCCCCATGGCCCACGCAGCTGGAAGCGCGTGCCCATGGGGACGGGGGAACGCTCAGCGACGGCGGTGCGATAGGCTGCCGCCACGGCCGAATCCTTCCGGACCTCGAGATCCACGCGCCCGACATCGAGGAGCATCCGCTTGCCGCGGTTCGCGGCGACGAACCAACTTTCGTCGACGGGACGGAAGACGAGATAGGGCCGGATGCTGTCGGGAAGGATCTGCGCCACACCATCTCGTGGCGCGAGGCCGATCGCGCTCAGGGCGACGGTGACCGCCAGAACTGCTCCGCACACGCTTCGCATAGGCAAGGAATATGACCGGGTTCTCCCATCACCGCCCCTCCTCGCTCGACGATGCCCTCGCGGCGCTCGCCGAACCCGGGAGCTTGCCGATCGGTGGCGGGAGCGACCTGCTCGCAGGGATCGAGGAGGGGCATGCGGCGCCGTCACGGGTGGTGGAGCTCGAGCGGCTCCCCGAGCTCTCGGCCATCACCGTGGCGGAGGACGGTCGGGTGCGGATCGGTGCCGGGGTACGAATCGCGGGGCTCGCGGAGGCGCCGGAGCTGGCGGCGTTCCCTCTGCTCCGCGCGGCCTGTGCCGCGGTGGGCAGCCCCGCCCTCCGCGCGATGGGCACCCTCGGCGGGAACCTCGCGCAGCGGCAACGGTGCTGGTATTTCCGGTCGGGCGTCTCGTGCTTCAAGCGCGGCGGGACCGCATGCGCCGCCGTGGAGGGCGAACATGTCTATCACGCGATCTTCTCGACGGGGACCTGCCATGCGGTGCATCCGTCCGATCCCGCAGTCGCGTTGATGGCACTCGATGCGCAGGTCGAGGTACGGTCGGTGCGAGGCACACGAACGCTCTCGATCGAGGCGCTGTACGAGGGCGCCGCCAACAACCCAACCAGCGAGACCGTGCTCGCGGATGATGAGATCGTCGTCGCTGTGCATCTTCACGCCGCCGCGCGGGACGGCGCACAGCACTGGGAGAAGCTCACCCAGCGCGGGGCGTTCGATCTCGCCTTGGTCTCCTGTGCTGGCGTGCGTCGCACGGATGGCGGGGTGCGCATCGCACTCGGTGGGGTCGCCGCCGGTCCCTGGCGCGCGCCACATTCGGTGGAGGAGGACATCGCCTCGGGGGGGCTCGATGCGGAGAGCATCGACGCCCTCGCCGCACGGGCGCTGTACGATGCAACACCGCTGCCGGGGAATGCGTATAAGGTGCAGTTGGCGGAAGCGGCGATCCGCCGAGCCGCTAAAACACTCGCGGATTGATCGCAGATTTCTGTCAGGAGCGCTTAAAGCTGAAGGCTCAACGCTTTAAGCTTTCAGCATCAAGCCTTCAACCATTCATCCAATGCGCCTGCTCACGACGATCACCCTCGCCAGCTGCATCTCCTTCGTCCCGTCTCCCACCTCCCATCTTGCCGCCCAGGCCACCCCCTCTCAGGAGTGGGAGGTGCCGTATGGTGGCGCGCAGGGTCGGCCCCGTGATCCCTACGTGGCGCCCGACGGCCGCGTGTTCTTCGTCGGGCAACAGGGGAACTACATCGCGCGGCTCGACCCGCGCTCGGGGCAGTTCACCAAGTTCGAGATCGACCCTGGCACGAATCCCCACAACCTGATCGTCGATCAGGCGGGGATGGTCTGGTATGCCGGCAATCGCAACGGCATGATCGGGAAGCTCAACCCGGCCACGGGGGAGATCACCCGCTACCCGATGCCCGACGAGAAGGTGAAGGATCCGCACACGCTGATCTTCGATGCGCGCGGCGACATCTGGTTCACCGCCCAGAACTCCGGCGCCGTCGGACATCTCGAGACGAAGACGGGGAAGATCCGCCTCGCCTACACCGGGGAGCGCACGCGTCCCTACGGGATCGTGATCAACTCCAAGGGAACCCCCTGGTTCAACCTCTTCGGGGTCGATCAGATCGCCTCGATCGATCCCGCGACGATGAAGGTCACCACGTACAAGCTCCCGAACGAGCGGGCGCGTGGCCGGCGCATCGCCGTGACCTCGGATGACATCATCTGGTACGGGGACTACACCCGCGGGATCCTCGGGCGGCTCGATCCCAAGACCGGGAAGATCGAGGAGATCCCCGTCCCCGCCGGCGCGGGCGCTCTTCCCTACGGTCTCGCCTCCGACGACAAGGACCGGATCTGGGTGACGCAGAACGTCCCCAATCAGGGGACCTCGCTCGTGGGGTACGACCCCAAGGCGAAGCGCTTCTTCGGGCAGACCGCGATCGGGAAGCCGACCAACAACACCATCCGCCACATGTACTTCGACAAGAAGACGGGGCTGCTCTGGTTCGGGACCGATCAGGGGACGATCGGACGGGCCGAGGTGTCGAAGCCGCGGGTCACCATGTAGGCAGCGCGGGATCGGCCGCCTCCGGGTCAGGGTTTCCCGCGCATCGGGGACCCAGGGGTCCGAAAACCGTCCTATCTCTCGGCCCGGCGCGGGGTTGGCACGATGCCAACCCCGCTGGCGTTTATTGAGTCCCGGGGTATTCCCGAGTAGTTTTCTAGTCTATCCCGGAAATCCCGCTGGACCCGCTTAACCCCCGACGTACCCATGTCCGCGACCATCGAAACACTCGTCAATAAAGAGTACCAGTACGGCTTCGTGACGGACGTCGATACCGACACGATCCCCCCGGGCCTCACCGAGGAGACGGTCCGCCTCATCTCCAAGAAGAAAGAGGAGCCGGAGTGGCTCCTCGAGTGGCGCCTCAAGGCCTTCCGCCGCTGGCAGACGATGACGGAGCCCAAGTGGCCGAACGTCACCTACGAGCCGATCGACTACCAGTCGCATACCTACTACTCGGCGCCCAAGAGCGTGAAGCCGCTCCAGTCGCTCGATGAGGTCGATCCGGAGCTCCTCAAGACCTACGAGAAGCTCGGTATCTCCCTCACCGAGCAGAAGCGACTCGCCGGCGTCGCCGTCGACGCGATCTTCGACTCGGTCTCGGTCGGCACCACCATGAAGGAGGAACTCGCCAAGGCTGGCGTGATCTTCTGCTCCTTCGGCGAGGCGGTACGCGAGCACCCGGAGCTGGTCCAGAAGTTCCTCGGCTCGGTGGTCCCCTACTCCGACAACTTCTTCGCCGCCCTCAACTCGGCGGTCTTCTCCGACGGCTCCTTCGTCTACGTGCCGAAGGGGGTCACCTGCCCGCTCGAGCTCTCGACCTACTTCCGCATCAACGCCGCCAACACCGGGCAGTTCGAGCGGACGCTGATCGTCGCCGATGAGGGCGCCTCGGTGAGCTACCTCGAGGGGTGCACGGCGCCCAAGCGCGACGAGCACCAGCTCCACGCCGCGGTCGTCGAGATCGTCGCGCTCGACCGCGCGACGGTGAAGTACTCCACCGTGCAGAACTGGTACGCCGGCGACAGCGAGGGGAAGGGCGGCATCTACAACTTCGTGACCAAGCGCGGGAAGGCCTTCACCGACGCCAAGATCTCCTGGACGCAGGTGGAGACGGGCTCCGCGATCACCTGGAAGTACCCGTCAGTCATCCTCCAGGGCGACAACTCAGTCGGCGAGTTCTACTCGGTGGCCGTCGTCAACGGGAAGCAGCAGGCCGACACCGGGACCAAGATGATCCACATCGGGCGCAACACGCGCTCGACGATCATCTCCAAGGGAATCAGCGCGGGTCAGGGACAGAACTCCTACCGCGGCCAGGTGAAGGTGCTCCCGAAGGCCTCGGGCGCGCGCAACTACACGCAGTGCGACTCGATGCTGATCGGCAACAAGTGTGGGGCGCACACCTTCCCGTACATCGAGGTCGCCAACAACTCGGCGACCCTAGAGCACGAGGCGAGCACGTCGAAGATCGGTGAGGATCAGATCTTCTACTGCAAGGCGCGCGGGCTCAACGCGGAGCACGCGATCAGCCTGATCGTCGCGGGGTTCTGTAAGGAGGTCTTCAAGGAGCTGCCGATGGAATTCGCCCTCGAGGCACAGCAGCTGCTCGGGATCTCGCTCGAAGGCTCGGTGGGCTGAGCCCGCTCACCCACCTCTCATCTCCTCTCTCTTATCTCCATGTTGAAGATCACGAATCTCCACGCCTCCGCCGGCGAGAAGGAAATCCTCAAGGGCATCTCCCTCACGGTGAACGCAGGGGAAATCCATGCGATCATGGGGCCGAACGGCTCCGGCAAGTCGACCCTCGCGCAGGTGATCGCTGGGCACCCCGGGTATGAGGTCACCTCCGGCACGATCGAGTATGACGGCCAGGACCTCCTCGAGCTCGAGGCAGAGGAGCGCGCGCAGGCCGGCGTCTTCCTCGCCTTCCAGTATCCGATCGAGATCCCGGGCGTGACCAACGCCTACTTCCTCCGCGCGGCGTACAACGAGATCCGCAAGGCGCATAACCAGCCCGAGCTCGATCCGATCGAGTTCCTCGATGTGATGGAAGAGAAGCTCAAGGTCGTCGAGATGGATGCCTCGATGATGCAGCGCTCCGTGAACGCCGGCTTCTCGGGTGGCGAGAAGAAGCGCAACGAGATCCTGCAGATGGCGGTGCTCGCGCCCAAGCTCGCGGTGCTCGACGAGACCGACTCGGGGCTCGATATCGACGCGCTCCGCATCGTCGCCGAAGGAGTGAACAAGCTCAAGCGCCCTGACAACGCGACGATCCTCGTCACGCACTACCAGCGCCTCCTCAACTACATCGTCCCCGACCACGTGCATGTGCTTGCCGGCGGCCGGATCATCAAGTCGGGCGGGAAGGAGCTCGCGCTCGAGCTCGAGGCCAAGGGCTATGATTGGCTCCTGGAGCCGGTGCCGGCGTGACCCCGATGAAGACGTATTCCGAGCAGTTCGCGGCGCTCCCCGCCCCGGCGGGTGCGCCGGCCTGGCTCCCGACCCTGCGTCAGCAGGCCTTCGAGCGCTTCACCGCGCTCGGCTTCCCGACCACGCGCAACGAGGATTGGCACTTCACCTCGGTGGCGCCGATCGCGGAGCGGACCTTCAAGGGGGTCAAGCCCGCCGCGACGACGCTCACCGCGGCCGACCTCGCCCCCTGGATCCTCGACCCCTCGTGGCATCGCCTGGTCTTCGTGAACGGGCGGTTCGAGCCGGGGCTCTCGCAGTTCTCCAAGCTCCCCGCCGAGGTGGAGGTCGCGACCCTCTCCGACGCGCTGCGTGAGTCGCCGGAGTGGTTGCACGCGCACCTTGGGAAGCTCGCGGCCTTCGATGCCGCGGCCTTCACCGCGCTCAACACGGCGTTCATGCAGGACGGCGTCGTGATCCATATCCCGAAGGGAGAGACGGTCGAGCTCCCGCTCCAGATCCTCTGCATCGCCGATGCGCAGGCGCAGGGGGCGGCCTTCCACCCGCGCCTCCTCGTGGTGGCGGAGGCGCAGAGCCAGATCTCGCTCATCGAGACCTTTGCCGCGATCGGCGGGGCAGAGTACTTGGTGAACGCCGTCGCCGAGGTGACGGTGGCCGAGGGCGCGCGCGTGGATCACTACAAGGTGCAGATGGAGAGCACCGACGCCTACCACGTGAGCACGGTGCAGGTCACGCAGGCGCGGGACTCGATCTACCACTCCTTCTCCTTCGCGGCGGGGGCGGCGCTCTCGCGCACCAACATCTACACCAAGCTCCTCGGCACCGGGTGCGAGGCGCGGCTCAACGGGCTCTACGTGCTCGATGGCGCGCAGCACGCCGACCATCAGACCTTCGTGGAGCATATCGCCGAGGCCTGTGCGAGCCGTGAGCTGTACAAGGGGATTCTCGACGGCTCGTCGCACGGGGTCTTCAACGGCAAGGTCTATGTGGACCCCGAAGCGCAGAAGACCGACGGGAAGCAGACCAACAAGGCCCTCCTCCTCTCGGAGCAGGCGCGGGTGGATACCAAGCCGCAGCTCGAGATCTTCGCTGACGACGTGAAGTGCACGCATGGCGCGACGGTCGGCCGGCTTGACGAGCTCCCGCTCTTCTACCTCAAGAGCCGCGGGATCGGGTCGGAGTCGGCGAAGGCGCTGCTGACCTATGCGTTCGCGGCTGAGGTGCTGGAGACGATCGAGAACGATCCCCTGCGGCTCGCGCTGGAGCGGGCGATCTTCGAGCGGTTCACCCATTCGTCGCTCGAGTGAGCGCGTAACATTCCCGTATGGCCGACGCCGCCGCCCTCGACGCGCTCTATCAGGAAGTGATCCTCGATCACAACCGGCGCCCGCGGAACTTCCATCCGATGGCGGCGGCGAGCTGTTCGGCCGATGGGAAGAACCCCAACTGCGGCGACCAGCTCACGATCTGGGTGCGGGTCGAGGACGATCGGATCGCCGACATCTCCTTCCAGGGCGTCGGTTGTGCGATCTCCAAGGCTTCGGCCTCGCTCCTCACCGAGGCGGTGAAGGGGAAGACGCGTAGTGAGGCGGTGGCCCTGTACGAGACGATGCATCGGGTGCTGACCGGGGTGGAGACCGACACCGCGGTGATCAAGGGGCTTGGACCACTCCGGGCGTTAAGTGGCGTGGGGAAGTTCCCGATGCGGGTGAAGTGCGCCTCCCTCGCCTGGCATGCCTTCAAGGCGGCGCTCGACGGTGCGGGGACGGTGAGCACCGAGACCGGCGCGGGCCCCCACTCCACATGAGCGACGACACACGCCCCTTCGTCGAGCTTCCGCTTTCAGCGGCGGCGGTGACCGAGGGAGAGCTGGCGACGACAACCCTCCCCAGCGGCATGAAGCTCTGCGTCGGTCGACATCAGGGGGCGCTCTTCGCCATCAAGGACGAATGCCCGCACGCCGAGTTCCCGCTCTCCGAGGGGACGCTCTATCCCTCCGGTGAGCTCGAGTGCTGCTGGCATGGCGCGAGATTCGATTGCCTGACCGGCGCCGTGCGCGGCGGTCCCACCGACCTTCCTCTCGTCCGGTTCGAGATCGTGGACCGCGACGGCTCCCTCTGGGTACGACGCGCCCTATGAGCACCGCCCCACTCGCCCCGCGGACCGAGTTCCCTCTCCTCGCGGCGCATCCGACCCTCGCCTACCTCGACTCCGCGGCGACGACGCAGAAGCCGAAGGCGGTGCTCGACGCGATCGCCTCGTACTACACCTGGTCCAACGCCAATCCGCACCGGGGCGCCTACGCCCTCGCGGCGACGGCGACGCAGGCGTATCACGATGCGCGCGATCGCGTGGCGCGCTTCCTCGGCGTCTCCGATGCCGACACCCTGATCTTCACCCGCGGGTCGACCGAGTCGCTCAACCTCGTCGCGACCGCCTGGGGCCGGGCGAATGTACAGGCCGGCGACAACATCGTCGTCACCCGGATGGAGCACCACGCCAACTTCGTCCCCTGGCAGCAGCTCGCGCGCGCCGTGGGGGCCGAGTTCCGCATCGCCGAGCTCGGCCCGGAGGGGACGCTCGACCTCGATCACCTCGCCTCGCTGCTCGATGCCCGGACCAAGGTCGTGGCCTTCGGGCATGTCTCCAATGCACTCGGGACGATTCATCCGGTGAACGAGATCGTGAAGCTGGTCCGGCAGGCGTGCGGCGCGCTGATCCTCTGTGATGGCGCGCAGGCGGTGCCGCATCTCCAGACTTGGGTCGATCGGCTCGGCGTCGATGTGTACGCCTTCAGCGGGCACAAGCTCGGTGGCCCGATGGGGATCGGGGGCGTGGTGATCCGTCGGCCGATCCTCGAGGCGATGCCCCCGTATCACTTCGGCGGGGACATGATCGAGTGGGTGAACGATCAGGACTCCACCTGGAACGTGCTCCCGCATCGGTTCGAGGCGGGGACGCCGAATGTCGAGGGGGCGGTCGCCCTCGCCGCGGCCTGCACCTATGTGACCGACCTCGGCCTCGAGGCGATCCGGGCGCATGAGGTGGCGCTCACCACGCAGGCGATGCGCGAGCTCGGGGCGGTGCCGGGGGTGACCCTCTTCGGCACGCGGCATGCCGAGGGGCGCAGTGGGGTGGTGAGCTTCACCGTGGAGGGGGTGCACCCGCATGACCTGTCGACCGCGCTCGATGTGGCGGGGATCGCCGTGCGCGCGGGGCATCACTGCGCGCAGCCGTTGATGCGGGCGCTCGGCGTGCCGGCGACGGTGCGCGCGAGCTTCTGGGTCTACAACACCGCAGAGGATGTGACGCGCTTGGTCAGCGCGGTCCAGCAGACCCAGGAGCGGTTCGGAGCGGTCTGACCTCTCGGCGCGTCCCTCGTGTGACGCGCAGACCCGATCAGCGACGTACCGCGCTCCCGTCTGTGAGCGCCTCGGGCGGGTAGAGCACCACGACCGCTCCCGCCGCGAGTCCCTCGATCGCGGAGTCATCGGTCCCGCGCGCGACGAGGGTGACCGGCGTGCGCCGCGCCCGCCCTTTCGCCTGGAAGATAGGAGGGGTCGTCATCCCTTATAGGTATCCCGTGCGCGGGGAACGGGCGAGTCCGGCCACCCCTGACCGAGGGTCCGGCGAATCTCCAGGGAGAGGTGGCCCGGCGTTACTCGCCGAGGCATCTTCCAAGGGTACCCTGACCCTCTGATCTATGCGCCTCCTTCGTTCGATTCCCGCGCTGCTCTCCGTCGCGCTCCTGCTCGGCGCCCCCGTCTCGTCCGACGCCCAACGCACCGAGCGCCCCCCGCTCCACGGCAAGCACTGGGTCGCCGTGACGGGGAAGCCCCTCGCCGCGACCGCCGGCGCGATGATCTTCCAACAGGGGGGCAATGCCGTCGATGCCTCCGTCGCGATGCTCGCGGCGGTCTGCACGATGTGGGATACCTTGGGCTGTGGGGGCGAGACACAGGCGCTGATCTATCACCCGGGCCTCAAGAAGGTGATTGGGATCAACGCCCTCGGCGGCGCGCCGAGGGGCGCGACCGCGGCGTTCTATCTTGCCAAGGGGTTCCGCTTCCCCCCCGAATTTGGCCCGCTGGCCGCCGTCACCCCTGGCACACCCGGCGGGATGATGGTGATGCTCGCTGAGTATGGGACGATGAGCCTCGCGCAGGTCCTCGCGCCGGCAATTCAGATGGCGGAGGAGGGATATCCGATCGAGGCACAGCTCGCGGGGTCGATCCAGGGCAATGCAAAGCGAATCAAAGAGTGGAAGTACTCCCCCGCCGTCTTCCTCCCGCACCTCGGGAAGAGCCGCGAGGCCCCGGAGGCCGGGGAGATCTTCGTGCAGGCCGATCTCGCCGCGACCTTCAAGAAGCTCGTCGAGGCGGAACGTCTGGCGCTGCGGCAGCGGAAGTCGCGGAAGGAGGCGATCATGGCGGCCTATGATCGCTTCTACAAGGGCGACATCGCGGACGAGATCGTGCGCGCCGTGCAGGAGGAGGG
>JBMTXT010000035.1:0-15595 GCA_049453775.1 Gemmatimonadaceae bacterium
CCGGCGCCGAGGCAACGCGCCTACCCGCGCGCCCCAAACGAAAACGCGCGGGGAGCAGGCCCTGATGGCCGCTCACCCGCGCGAGTGTCCCAGGTCTGACGGAGCGACGACCGTCGCACGTACCGTTGCTGCCTTTCGGCCCTGGCGGGGTTGATGGACTGACGACCCCCGGGGCCTGGGACCCCTCAAAGCTAACCGGCGGCGGGGCCCCGGGGCACCCGCCCCGAGGCAGCATGCCGCAGCGCCGCCTCCGTCCGGTTCTTCACCCCGAGCTTCTGGAAGAGGTGCTGCACGTGGAACTTCACCGTGTTCTCCGAGAGGGCGAGCCGTTCGGCGATCTGCACGTTCGTGAGCCCCTCCGCGATCAGCCCCCAGACCTCCCGTTCCCGCGCCGTGACCTCCTCACCACGCGTCCCGGGCCGCGCATCGAGCCACCGGCGAGCGGCCTGGGGGAAGACCAGCTGCCCCGCCATCACCTGCCGGATCGCGGCAAGGGTCTGCTGCGGGGAGGCGGTCTTGAGGGCGAGCCCCTCCGCCCCCGACTCGAGCGCCGAGCGGATCGTCTCGCCGTCGTGATAGGCGGTCAGGATGAGGAGCCGTGGGGCCGACCCATGCTCCCGCAGCGCCGCGATGACCTCCGGGGCCCGGCGCCCGCCGAGCTCATAATCGAGCACGAGCACATCCGGGGTGGTGCGCTGCACCAGCGCCTCCACATCGTCCCCCTCGGTGGTCGCCCCCACCACCGTCATATCGGGTTCCCCGTCGACGAGGGCGCGCAATCCCTCCAGCACGAGGGCGTGATCGTCGGCGAGACAGATGCGGATCGTCATCGCGAGGGCTCCGTCAGGCGGCGGGGAGGGTGATCCGGAGGACCGTACCCTGCCCCGGCGCACTCTCGAGGGTGAACGTGCCGCCGAGCATCCCCACCCGATCCTGGATCCCCCGGAGCCCGAAGTGCCCCCCCTCGACTCCCACATCGGCCTCTGCCGCGAGGACCCGCCGCGACTCGAAGCCACGCCCATCATCGCTCACCGTCAACGTGAACCACGCCCCCGTCCGCTCCACGGTCGCGGTCTGCCGCGTCGCCGCCGCATGCCGATGACTGTTCGCCAACGCCTCCTGGAGGATCCGATACAACGCGATCTTGGTCGGGAGGGGACAATCGCCGAGCGCGGGGTCGAGCGTCAGATCCACCACCTGGTCGGTCATCGCCTCATGCTGCACCACGAGCCCCTCGAGGATCGCGCCCAGGTCCCGCCGCTCGAATCCCGGCGGCCGGAAGACCCCGATGAGGGTGCGGATCTCACCGAGCGCTCGCTCGAGGAGTTGGATCGACTGCTGGGTCCGTCGCTGCGCCTCGGGCTGCGCCGCGAGCGCGCGCTCCAAGAGCTGCAGATGCGACACCGCCGCGAAGAGGTCCTGGACCGGGCCGTCGTGCATGTCGAGCACGATCCGCTGGAGCTCGCGCTCCCCTGCGGCGAGGAGTCGAAGGGAGGCGGTCCCTGGTGACTCCTCGGCCGTCGTCATGCCGCGAGGACCTCGGCGAGCACCGTGGCGGCGCGCGCGAGCGCCGCATCATCGATGTCGAGATGCAGCACACACCGGACCCGCGTCGGATGCCACGCGGTGACGAGGACCCCCGCCGCCTGCGCCCGCGCGACGACCTCCGGCGCGGTGACACCGCCGACGAGGTCACACATCACGATGTTCGTATCGGGGGCGACCACCTGGACCCCGGGGACCTCGGCGAGGGCGGCGGCCAAGCGACGGGCCCGCGCATGATCCTCCCCGAGCCGCGGAAGGTGGTGGTCGATCCCATGGAGCGCCGCCGCTGCGAGGATCCCCGACTGGCGCATCCCTCCCCCGAACCGCTTGCGCACCTCCCAGGCGCGGCGCATCGGCTTGGCATCGCCGACGAGGCAGGCACCGACGGGGGCCCCGAGCCCCTTGGAGAACGAGACCATCACCGTCGACGCGCAGGCGGCGAAATCGGCGAGGGGGGTCCCGGTCGCGACATGCGCGTTCCAGAGCCGCGCGCCGTCGAGGTGCACGGGCAGCCCCTGCTCGGCCGCCATCGCCTGGATCGCGCGCAGATGGCCGACCGGGGTCACCATCCCGCCGGCGCCGTTATGCGTGTTCTCCGCGCAGACCACCGAGGCGCGCGGCGCGTGGATCGAGGCCGGGCGGAAGGCCGCCCGCAGCGCGTCCGCCTCGAGCACCGGCGCCCCGCGGACCAGACGGACCTGCAACCCCACCAGCCCGGCGGTGCCCGCGATCTCCCAGTTCACGATGTGGGAATCCTCGTGCGCGAAGACCTCCGTGCCCGGCTCGCCAAGCAACCAGAGGGCCGCCTGATTCGCCATCGTCCCGGAGGGGAAGAAGAGCGCACTCGGCTTCCCGAGGAGCGCCGCGACGCGCGACTCGAGGGCGCGCACCGTCGGATCCCCGTCGAGCACATCGTCCCCGACCTCGGCCTCCGCCATCGCCCGCCGCATCGCCGCGGAGGGCCGGGTGACGGTGTCGCTCCGCAGGTCGATCGGGGGCCGGCTCATCGACGGAAGGCGTCGGAGCGGCGCTGCCGCGTCTGCTCCATGATCTCCGAGAGGTTCATCTCGAGGGTGGTGGAGCGATCGATCAGGAGCTCGGTGCGCGGCGGGAGCTTCCCCGCCTCGATGAGACGCAGCTCCGTGACATGCGCGACCTCGGCGCCGACGATGAAGATCAGCGCAGCGTAATAGGTCCAGAAGATCACGGTGAAGATCGCGCCGAGTGTCCCCGTGTAGAGCGAGGCGGGCGCCGACTGGAGGAAGAACGCCGCGAAGAGCGCCCGCGCGACCTCGAACATCACCGTCGCGGTCGCGCTCCCGGCGAGGATCGGCTGCCAGGGGATGGCCCGCAGCGGCAGGAAGCGGTAGAGCGCCGCGAAGATCCCGAACACGACGAGGAGGGAGAGCGCACGCCCCGCGGTGTAGAGGACGGTCGATGTCGTCCCCTCGAGCACCCCCTGTCCGGCAAGGGTCGCCCCGACCTGCCCCGAGGTGACGGCAAGCCAGGTGTTGGTCGAGACCCAGAGGACGACAAGAAGGAGTGAGAAGAGGACGAGGTTGAGGTCGATCAACTTCCCATGCACGAAGCTCCGCTCCTTGCCATGCATGAAGACGAAGGCGAGCACGTTCCGCAGCGTCCCGAAGAGTTGCGACGCGAACCAGGCGAAGCTGAGCGCGCCCCCCGCGCCCACCGCGGCCCGCGTACGGACGATCTCCGCGAGGACGGGATCGAGGATCGACCCGCCCCCGGCCGAGGTCGACGGGAAGAGGTTGGCGAGCACCCCCTGCACCGCGGGCGCGACGGTGTCCGGGGAGCGCCGCAGGAGGAAGCCGAGCCCGGCCGCCAGGAGGAGCACGAAGGGGATCCCCGCGAGGAGGACGTTGAAGGCGACGCCGCCCGCGAGGAAGGTCGCATCGTCCACCTGGAACCGCCGCAGCACCGCACGGATGAACATCACCGTCGTGCGGATCGGCCCCTCCGAGAGGCCCAGCGACGCCTTACTCACCGGCATCCGCGTCATCCGGCGCGGCCTCGACCACCTCGGCCATCCCCGGGGCCGGCCGTACCACCGGCGCATCGGTCACGAAGCGTTGCACCCCCGCCTTCGTCCCGCGCACCGCGAGCTGGTCGAAGAGGAAGGCGAACTTCGCATCATACGCCGTGGCCAGCGCCTCCTTCACCTCGGCCGGGAGATCCCAGAGCTGCCGCTTGAATGGCCCGAGCGCCTTCTTGCGCGTCTTGTAGAAGAACTGCTCGTCGGAATCGCCCGCCTTCCGCTCCTCCGCCGCATGGGTGCGGAGCCAGGCATAGATCTCCTCGCGCAACGCGGCGGGGAGATGGTCGTACAACATGTTCTGGAACCCGGTGGCGAGATGGATCTCCGAGGTCTCGGTCCGCGGGAAGTGATGGAACGCGCCATCGGGGAGCGTCGAGGCCCCGTGCTGGACCGCCCCGGAGAGCCCGTACCGCTGGCGGGCGACACGCGAGAGATCCTCAAGCGTCTGGAAGTCGAGGGCGACGTCGGCGATCGAGCCATCGGGGAGCACCACGCCCCCGTGCGAGGTCCCCGACTGCACCGAGATCTTCGAGAGCCCCACCATCCCCGGCGCCTGCGCGGCCAGGGTGCGGTTGTACCCATCCATGAACGCCTCGAGCTCCGGGACGGTCGAGTTCTCCGTCCCCACCTCGCCGATCTCCCCGCCGAGCGAGACGGTGATCCCCGCGGGCTCGAGGGCGCGCGCGAAGCGGGTGAGCTCCACGCCGAGCTCGTAATTCAGGCGCTGCTGCGCTTCGAGGGTCGGGTGCGCCAGGTCGACCAGCGTCGAGGTGTCCAGATCGAGGTTGTAGAAGCCGGCCGCGATCCCCTCGCGTACGAGCTGCTTCACGGCATCGAGCTCGGCGGTCGGGTCGGCCTTGTACTTCTTGGCGTTCACCTGGAAGTGATCCCCCTGGATGAAGACGGGGCCACGGAACCCTTCACGCAACGCAGCCGCGAGCGCGACGCTCACATACTCGTCCGGGCGCTGCTCGGTGTAGGCGATCTCAGAGCGCGCGATCTCGAGGATGAAGGCACCACCTTCCATCGCGATCGCGGTGCGGAAGATCGAGCGCATGGTGTCGTACGATGCGCCCCGGATGTTCATCGCGGGCACGGTCACCGGGGGCACATCGCCGCGGCCCCGCGCCAGGTAGAACCCATGGATCGACGCCGGATAGGTCCCCACGGCGCGCGCCGCCTCCCAGAGGATCCACCGCGCCCAGGTCCGCTCCTCCTCGGTCCCGAAGACGGCGTGGCGGACGAGAGCATCCATCATCGGTCCGGCGAGTGCCGCGGGATCGGTGACGGTGAGCTGGTTGCCCGAGACGGTGATGGCCCGGGCGACGGTCTGCTGCACTGCAGCGGGGAAAGTCGACATCCCGGGAAATCTGCCGGCCCACCCCCCGGGGAGCAACGCGCTATAACACCCAGTCGGGATCGGAGGCCGGGAGCGCCTCCCAGACCGACCGCATCGTCGCCCACCCGGGGTGCCCGAACTGGAAGTAGGTGAGCTGCTTCCCGAGCTCGACCCCCGGCTGGTCGAGGGGGTCGATCCCATAGAGCTGCCCCGCGTAGATCGTCGCGAGCTCGAAGAACATGAAGAGTCCACCCAGGTGCCAGGCATCGGCCCGGGTCACCCGGAGGGTCATCGTCGGCCGTCCCTGGGTCGCGAGCGCCCCCGCGGTCGCGCGGCACTCGGCCCGCAGTAGCTCGTGGAACCCATGCCCGCCGAGATAGGCGAGCGCCGCGGGACCCGCGGCCGGGATCGTGAGTTCGCCCCCCTCCGGCTCCTCCACCTCGAGGAAGGTCACCGTCTTGTCGATCGGCCCCTCCATGAAGAGCTGGACCTGCGCGTGCTGGTCGGTCGCCCCGACTGCGACGATCGGGGTGGGCCCCACGTGGTCACCGACGGGGGTGCGCTTCCCGAGGCTCTCCGCCCAGAGCTGCACGAACCAGGGGGCGAGGTCGCGGAAGGCATCGGAGTAGGGCATCAGCACATGCATCCCCTGCCCCGCCTCCTGATGCGCGCGCCACTGCAGCACCGCGAAGGTGAGCGCCGGGTTCTCGCGGAGCACCCCGGTGGCGCAGCGGTCGCGCATCGCGAGCGCGCCCGCCACGAGGGCCTCGACCTCCAACCCAAGGAGCGCCGCCGGCAAGGTGCCCACCGGGGAGAGGACCGAGAACCGCCCACCCACATTCGGCGGGACCTCGAACATCGCGATCCCCTCGGCGGCACCGACCTCGCGCAGCACCCCATGGACCGGATCGGTGACGAAGACCAGCCCCTGCGCGGCGGGGACCCCCGCCGCAGCGAGGCGCTCCCGCACGAGGAGATATTGGGCCATGGTCTCCGCCGTGCTCCCCGATTTGGAGACGACGAGGAAGAGGGTGCGATCGAGGGCGACCTGCTCTAAGACCCCACGCACCGAGCGCGGATCGACGTTGTCGAGGATGTGGAGGCGCGGACGCCCGCCCCGCTGTGCCGCCGACCGTGCGTTCCAGTCGCGGGGGAGGAGGGCGGTGCGCAGCGCGAGCGCGCCGAGTGCGGAGCCACCGATCCCGAGGACGACGAGGTCGTCGTAGCGGCCCTCCCGCTCCCGGGCCCAGGCGATCACGCGGGCACGCTCTGTCGCCTGGACCTCGAGCTCGCGGAACCCCAACCGCCCGCGGGCGGCGTCCGCGAGGAGCCCAGCATGCGCCTCCACGGCGCGCGGCGCGAGCGTAGCGAAGCGCTCAGTGGTCACCCCGCTGGGGACGGCACCGCGCGTCATCCCGGTACAATCGAGCTGGATCGTCATGCGTCAGGGATCTCCACGATGAGGCCGTCGTACGCCGGCTGGATGTCCGGGGGCAATTCCGCCGCGAGCGCGGCGTGTCCGGTCTGATGGGTCAGGTGGGTGAGATAGGTCCGGGTCGCGCCGACGCGTCGCGCAGCCGCGACCGACTCCTCCACCGAGAGATGCGTCGGATGCGGCGTCCGGAACAACGCATTGAGCACGAGCACCTCGGCGCCACGCAGGATCTCGACGGCGGCCTCGGGAAGGGACTTCGCATCCGTCACGTAGGCGAGCGGCCCGATGCGATAGCCGAAGACCCGCGACCGCCCGTGCGGGACCTCGACCGGCGTGACGGTGAAGCCCCCGATGCGCGTCGGCACCCCGGGCGTGAGCACATGGCCCGCCGCCTCAGGCTTCGAGGTGCCCGGGAGGGGCCGCATCGTCTCGTCGAAGACATAGGTGAACTTCTCACGGAGCGCGGCGATGGTCTCCGCCGGCCCATAGATCGGGATCCCCCCCTGCCGGCGGATCGAGATCGCTCGGATGTCGTCGATCCCATGGGTGTGGTCGGCATGGTCATGCGTGTAGACCACGGCATCCACATGATGGATCCCCGTCGCGATCAATTGCAGGCGGAGCTCCGGCGGGGTATCGAGGAGCAGCCGTTCCCCGCCCTGCTCCACCACCGCGCCGACTCGGGTGCGCCGGTCGCGTGGATCCGCCGAGCGACAGACGGCACAGTCACACCCGATCTGCGGTATCCCGAAGCTCGTTCCCGTCCCCAGGAACGTCAGCCTCACACCGTCTCCACCTTGAGCAGGTTCGTGGTGCCGGGGATGTTGAATGGGACCCCTGCCGTCACGAGGATGCGCTCCCCCGCGTCGGCGAGGCCGTGACGCAAGAGGAGGCCTCGCGCGATCGTGAGCATCTCCTGATAGGTCTCCGCGGGCGCGACGAGGAAGGGCACGACGCCCCAGACCAGGGCGAGCTGCCGATAGGTGCGCGGCTGATCGGTGAGGACCACGATCCGCACCTGTGGACGCCGGGCCGCCATCACCCGCGCAGAGAACCCGCTCTTGGTGAAGACGACCAGCGAGTGCGCCCCGAGCATGCGCACGGCGGTCACCGCCGCCGCCGCGATCGTCTCCTCCGTGGTCGCCGAACCGGCCGCCACGCGATCGAGCCCCTGGCCCCGCGCCACCTGCGCCTGCTCCGCCGCCGAGGCGATCCGCCGCATCGCCTCCACCGCCTGGAGGGGATAGCGACCCGCCGCCGTCTCCGCGGAGAGCATCACCGCATCGGTCCCGTCGAGGATGGCGTTCGCGATGTCACTCGCCTCCGCGCGCGTCGGCCGCGGATGCTCGATCATCGATTCGAGCATCTGCGTGGCGGTGATCACCGGCCGGCCGTAGCGCGCCGCGAGGGCGATGATCCGCTTCTGTTGGAGCGGCACCGACTCGAACGGGAGCTCCACCCCCAGATCCCCGCGCGCGACCATCACCGCATCGGTCGCTTGGAGGATCTCCTCGATCCGCTCGAGCGCCGAGTCCTTCTCGATCTTCGCGACGATGAGCATCCCCTTCGGGAGGAGGGCGCGGAGCGCCGCGATGTCCTCGGGGCGCCGCACGAAGCTCAGCGCGAGATAATCGAGGTCCTGCGCGATGGCGAAGGTGATGTCGGCGCGATCCTTTTCGGTCAGGGACGGGGCCGAGACCTCGATTCCAGGGAGATTGATCCCCTTGTTCGAGGAGAGCCGCCCCCCGATGCGCACCGTGCAGTGCACGCGCGCGCCCTCGACCCGATCCACCTGGAGATCGAGGAGCCCGTCGTTGATCAGGATCGTCGCCCCGGCACGGACATCGTCCGCGATATGATCGTAGGTGACCGGGATCTCCCCCGCCCCCACCTGCGACTCATGGACGAGGGTCAGGCGCTGGCCGGCGGTCAGCTCCATCGGCTCGGGGAGCACCCCGCTCCGGATGCGCGGGCCCTGCAAGTCGCCGAGGATGGCCACGGGGAGCCGGAGCTCCTCGGCGAGCGCGCGCACCGTCGCGATCACCTGCGCATGCTTCTCATGGGTCCCGTGGGAGAAGTTGATGCGCACCACGTTGACGCCGGCCTCCAGCAGCCGTCGGATGACCGCCGGGTCGGTGGAGGAGGGCCCGAGCGTCGCGACGATCTTCGTCACATCTTGCCGCACGAGGCCGTTCGAGGGCGATGGGACCGTCATCGGGCGGCTCAGCTCCCGCGCAGGGTCGCGGTCTTCGCGTCGATCCCCGCAATCAGGGTGTCGAACGACTTCTGGAAGCTCGCGAGCCCCTCGACGAGGAGGCGGTCGGTGACGGCATCGAGATCGATCCCCAGCGCGGCGAGGTCTGCGAGCAGCTGATCCGCCGCGGCGACCTCGGCGTCGACGGTGCGCCGCGTGATCCCGTGGTCACGGAACGCATCGAGGGTCGCGGGGGGCATCGTGTTGACGGTGTCGGGACCGACGAGCTCCTCCACATAGAGGACGTCCCGATAGGCGGGATTCTTGGTGCTCGTGCTCGCCCAGAGGGGCCGCTGGACCTGCGCCCCCTTGGCGACGAGCGCCGCCCACCGCGGGCCGGCGAACCGTTCCTGGAAGAGCCGATACGCCCGCTTCGCGTTCGCGATCGCGGCCTTCCCCTGCAGCGCCGTCGCACGGTCCGCCGAGAGGGTCCCCGCGGCGACCAGCGCGTCGAGGCGCGGGTCGATCGCCGCATCGACGCGGCTCACGAAGAAGGAGGCCACCGAGGCCACATGCGAGAGGTCCCCGCCCTTCGCCGCCCGATCCTCGAGCCCCGATAGATAGGCCTCGATCACCCGCGCATGCGCCGCCACCGAGAAGAGCAGGGTGACGTTCACATTGAGACCGTCCGCGATCAGCTGCCGGAGCGCGAGGCATCCCTCGGCGGTCCCCGGCACCTTGATCATCACATTCGGACGAGCGACCGTCTGCCAGAGCCGATGGGCCTCCGTGATCGTCGCGGCGGCATCGTGCGCCGACCCAGGCGAGACCTCGATGGAGACGTAGCCATCCTGGCCCGTGGTCCGCCGGTAGACGTCCTGGAACGCATCGCAGGCGGCGCGCACATCGTCGGTCTCGACGAGCTCGAAGAGCCCCCACGCATCGAGCCCCCGTCCCGCCCCCTCGCGCAGCTGCGCGTCGTAGGCGGTCCCCGTGGCGAGCGCCTTCTCGAAGATGGTCGGGTTCGAGGTCATCCCCGTGAGGGCCTCGTCACGGATGCGGCGACCGAGATCGCCGGACTGCAGGATCGCGCGGTCGATGAAGTCGAGCCAGATCGACTGACCGGCGGCGTGGAGGGTGTGAAGCGGGGTCTGTGCCATGCGGGAGAGAGGAGGTCGGGGGTACCCGTGAAAGTTAGCGGCTCGGCTCCGCCACCGAGGACGCCCCGACCGCGCCCCGCCCCTACCGCACCACCCACTCCGTCGAGAGGGCGAGCGTCCCCCACGCGATCGAGAGTACCCCGCGCGGGGCGGTGTTGGGCGTCGAGGGGGCCGGCACGAGGGCGATCTGCAGCGACTCCAGCGACTCCGCCGTGGTCCGCGACGTGAGCGGCACGCGCACCAGGTCCTTCGAGGCGTCGTACTCCGTGCCCCACTGCCCCGTGTTCTTGTTGATGATCAGGAGGACCTGGGCCCCCTGCCGCACGGTGTACAGGGAGTACGCCCCCTTCGGGACCTCGGCGCCACCGATCGTGAGATCGACCGGGGTCGTGAGGGTCGTGGCGGCATTGGCCCCCGTGCGCCAGACCGTCCCGTCCTTCGCGAGCTCGCTCGGGAGCCCGGCGCGACCCCGCACGTGCGGCTGGCCGTAGTCCACCGTGATGGTCATCGGCGCCGGCGCCGCCTGCCCCTGCACCCGCGGCGCAGAGAGGGAGACGACCGCCGTCGCCCGGGTGCTCGCACCCGCGGTCAGGCGGCTCCCCTGCCCCGCGGCCGGCGAGGCGCTGGCGATGCCGGCCAGGGCGAGGGAGAGAACGAACCAGGTTGAGCGCATCTCACGACTCCTTTCGAGTGGTCTGTACAGGAAATTGCCGAACGGTTCCTAGGAATATTCTTGACAGGACCACCAATTGTCCAGTTTATTTCTGGACATGACCGAGCTCCAAGGCGCGCCCTTCCTCCACCCGATGCGGATCGTCGCCCAGCGGACGGGACTCACCCCCGATCTGCTCCGGGCGTGGGAGAAGCGCTACGGGGCTGTTCGCCCCGTGCGGAGCGCCGGCGGGCAGCGCCACTACACCGACGCGGATATCGACCGCCTTCGGCTGCTCGTTCGCCTGACCCGCTTCGGTCGCCAGATCGGCCAGGTGGCGACCCTCCCCAACGAGGAGCTGCAGAAGCTCATCCTCGCCGAGGAGCGGGCCGCCGAACTGAACCGCGCGCCCACGGGTGACGGGCCAGCGATCGAGAGCTTCCTCTCCTCGGCGCTCATCGCCGTCGAGAAGTTCGACGGTCATGGACTGGAGATGACCCTGCGCGCCGCCGCCCTTCGGCTCCCCGCCGATGAGGTGATCGATCAGGTGATCGGCCCGATGCTCTTCACCATCGGGTCCCTCTGGCATCAGGGGCTCCTCCTCCCCGCGAACGAGCATCTGGCGACCGCCACGATCCGTCGCGTCCTCACCTGGATGGGCGAGAGCTCGGCTCCGCCGCAGGGGGCGCCGGTCGTGGTAGTCGGCACGCCCGCGGGCCAGCTGCACGAGCTCGGGGCGATGCTCGCCGCGACGAGCGCGGGCGGCCATGGATGGCGGGTGATCTACCTCGGACCGAACCTCCCCGCCGAGGAGCTGGCGCGCGCGGCGCAGATCGCCAAGGCCGACGCCGTCGCCCTCTCGATCGTCTACCCGACCGACGACCCACGGATCGCGAGCGAGCTCCGGACGTTGCGGTCGCTCCTCCCGCCGCAGGTCGGGCTCGTGATCGGCGGAAGCGGTGCCTCGGCCTATACGGAGGCGCTCCGCGGGATCGGCGCCGACGCGCTCAGCTCGGTGACCGATCTCCGGCACTGGCTCCGCGCGCGCGCGACCGCGGTCCTCGCGCGCCCCTGATCGACGACGCGCCCGCGCGATGCGCGGGCGCCGAACGGCCTAGCGGCCCGCCCCGTCCAACTCGGCGATCGTCTTGGTGCTCGGCGCCCGCGCCGCGCGAAGCCGGGTGGCCACCTGCTCCGCCTGCGAGAAGACGCGAAGGATGTTCTCCCCCGCGAGCTTCCGCAGATCGGCGTCGCTCCACCCTCGCCGCGAGAGCTCGGCGAAGAGGGCGGGATAGGTCGAGACATCCTCGAGTCCGACGACGACCTCGCTGATCCCATCAAAGTCACCACCGATCCCGACGTGGTCGACACCAGCGGTCTTTCGGATATGCTCGATATGGTCGGCGACCTGCGCGAGGGTGGCTCGCGGGGCACTCGCGCCCGCCGGCCGCTGCGCCGTCGGGGTTCGATTCCATTCGATCACCGCCTGCGAGGTGAAGCCCGGGACGAAGGTGACCATCACGATCCCCCCGTTCCGGGGCATCCGCCGCAGGATCGAGTCGGGCACATTCCGCGGGTGATCCGCGAGGGCGCGCGCATTGGAGTGCGAGAAGATCACCGGCGCCTCGCTCACATCGAGCGCCTGGCTCATCACCGAGGGCGCCACATGCGAGAGATCGACGAGCATCCCGAGCCGGTTCATCTCTCGGACGACCTCCTGCCCGAAGGCCGTGAGCCCGCCATGGCGCTGCGCCCCCGTCGCCGCGTCGGCCCACTCGAGGGTCTGGTTGTGCGTGAGGGTCATGTAGCGCGCCCCAAGATCGTAGAACGCGCGGAGCGCGCCGAGGGAGTTCTCGATCGCGTGACCGCCCTCCATCCCGAGCACCCCACCGATCCGACCGCGCTGGAAGGCGGCGCGCAGATCAGCGGCGCTGCTCGCAGCGCTGAGGCGCTCGGGATACCGCGCCATCACCCGACGCGCGATATCGATCTGCTCGAGCTGTACCTTCGCGTAGCCCTGCCGCGCGATGCTCGTGTCCCCCGGGATATAGACCGACCAGAACTGTCCACCGAGTCGGCCCGCGGCGAGCCGTGCGAGATCGGTGTGTCCCGCCGTGCGCTGTCGCAGGTCATATGCCTCCACGTCACTCGGCGCGGACTTGCTCTCGCGGATCGCCCACGGGAGGTCGTTGTGCCCGTCGATCAACGGCGTCGACTCCAGGACCTTGAGCGCCTTGGCGAGGTGGGGATCCGGCGACGAAGCGGAGGGACGCGCCGCCTGCGCGCTCACGATCGTCGCACCGAGCGACAGCAGGACGGCGAGCGGGAAGCGACCGACGAATCGAACACGCATCACGGCGACCTCGAGAGAAGGGATTGCTGAACGTACTCCATCCTGATGCGCGCGGGCGCCGTGGCGTGCGCGCCCGTCCTACCCGCGGAGGGTGCGCCCGGTCCGGAGCCCCCGCCCCCCGTCGACGAAACTCAGCCCACCATTGACGATCGTCGCGGTGATCCCCTCGGCGTACTGGAAGGGATCGCGGAAGTCGGCGCGATCGATGATTCGGTCGGCGTCGAAGACCACCACATCCGCGTACGCGCCGACGGCGAGCCGGCCACGGGAGGTGACCCCGACGCGCGACGCCGGGAGCGAGGTCATCTTCAGCACGGCCTGCTCGAGCGTCAGCGTCTTCCGCTCGCGCACATAGCGCCCGAGGACGCGCGCGAAGCTCCCCGCCCCGCGCGGATGCGGCGAGCCACGACGCGCCGGACCACTGATGGCATAGGCCGTCCCGTCCGAGGCGACCATCCCCTGCGGATGCGCGAGGATCCGCTCGAGGTTCTCCTCGCTCATCGCAAAGCCGATCATGCTCACCGAGCCGTCATTGCGACGGAGCAGCCCAACCGCGACATCATAGGGGTCGAGGGCGAGCTGCTGGGCGAAGCTCCCGAGCCGCTGCCCCACCACCACCTCATCCTCGGCGACGGCGACGCGCGAGATCTGGACGTTCTCCCACCCGCCGATCAGCGCGGCCTTCTCATTGGCCTCCGCGCGGATCCGATCGGCGGTCGCCCGGTCCTCGATCCGCTCGAAGAAGCGCGCCATCCCTCCATCGCGGGTCCACGCCGGGAAGAGGTTCGTGAGCCCCGTGTGATACGCGAGATAGGGATAGCGATCGAAGGCGACGTCGACGCCTGCGGTGCGCGCCACGCCGATTCGCCCGAAGACGGTGTCGAGCTTGGGCCAGTTGCGTGGGCCCTGCGTCTTGAGATGGGCGATCTGCAGACCGCACCGCGCGCCCCGCGCGACGGCGATCGCCTCGTCCACCGCCTCGAGGAGCTGATCGTCCTCGTTCCGCATATGCGTGTGGTAGGCGAGCCCGCGGTCCGCCAGCGGCCGGCAGAGGGCGATGAGCTCGTCAAGCGAAGCGAAGGCCCCCGGGGTGTACTCCAGGCCGGTCGAGGTGCCGAGCGCCCCATCGGCAAGGGCCCGCTCCACGAGCCCGACCATCCGGCGGAGCTCGGCGGGGGTCGCCGGACGGTCGGCCTCCCCCACCACGAGCTCCCGCACGCTCCCGAGCCCCACCAGGGTCCCGATGTTGGTCGACGGCCCGACGCGATCGATGCGCTCGAGCACGGTCGCGACCGTGAGCGGTGCATCCCCCTCGAGGTCGATCGCCGGCGCCCGCGAGCTCCCATCCGCCCCGACGATGATCGTCGTCACCCCCTGCCGGATGAGCGACTCCTGCATCGGATCGTCGAAGAGCGTCCCATCGCCATGCGAGTGCACATCGACGAATCCCGGGGCCACGATCCGGTCGCGACAATCGATCTCGACGGCACCCTTCTCTCGGAGCTTCCGTCCGATGGCGGTGATGCGGTCCCCAGTGATCGCGAGATCGGCCTGGAACCGTGGGCGGCCGAGCCCGTCGATGATGATCCCGCCGCGCAGGATGAGATCGGGGGCGTCAGGGGCGCTGCGGAGGATCGCCGGGGCGCCGAGCACACCGCCGACCGCCGCGGTGAGCTGCACGACGAAGGTCCGTCGATCGGTGCCGTGTCGAGGAGGGGTCACCCCTGAACGATGGGCCATCCACCCGAAAAGCGAAACGGGCGCAGGACCCTGAGGTCCCACGCCCGTCCGCTGAGCATCCCGCCGACCGACTAGTAGCGGTAGTGGTCCGGCTTGTACGGGCCGTCCACCGGGACGCCGATGTACGAGGCCTGCTTCTCGGTGAGCGTGGTGAGCTTGACCCCCAACTTGTCGAGATGGAGGCGCGCCACCTTCTCGTCGAGCTTCTTCGGGAGCACGTACACCTTGTTGGCGTCGTACTTGGTCCCGGAGAGGGTCGGCTTCCCCTGCGCCGCGAAGTGCAGGTCGATCTGGGCCACCACCTGGTTCGCGAAGGAGCAGCTCATCACGAAGCTCGGGTGGCCCGTGGCGCAGCCGAGGTTCAAGAGCCGTCCCTCGGCGAGGATGAGGACCGAGTGCCCATCCGGGAAGACCCACTCGTCGAACTGCGGCTTGATCTGGTTCCGGACGATCCCCTTCACCGCCTTGAGCCCGGCCATGTCGATCTCATTGTCGAAGTGGCCGATGTTCCCGACGATCGCCTTGTCCTTCATCTTCGCCATGTGGTCGACGGTGATGATGTTGGCGTTGCCGGTCGCGGTGATGAAGACGTCCGCGGTGCTCACGACCTCGTCGATCGTCGTGACCTGGTACCCCTCCATCGCCGCCTGCAGCGCGCAGATCGGGTCGATCTCGGTGATGATCACGCGCGCGCCCTGGGCGCGGAGCGACTGCGCCGAGCCCTTGCCGACGTCGCCGTAGCCGAGGACGACGGCGACCTTGCCCGCGAGCATCACGTCCGAGGCGCGGAGGATGCCGTCGGTGAGCGAGTGCCGGCAGCCGTAGAGGTTGTCGAACTTCGACTTGGTGACCGAGTCGTTGACGTTGATCGCCGGGAAGAGGAGCGTGCCGGCCTGCGTCATCTCATAGAGCCGGTGCACGCCGGTGGTCGTCTCCTCAGAGACCCCCTTGATCGCCTTGCCGACGTTGGTCCAGCGGGTCGGATCCTCCTTGAGGGTCTTACGAAGCAGCTCGAGGATCACGCCCCACTCCTCGGGCTCGTTCTTGGCGTCGAACGCCGGCACCTTGCCGGCCGCCTCGTACTCGGTGCCCTTGTGCACGAGCATCGTCGCGTCGCC
>JBMTXT010000036.1:0-15495 GCA_049453775.1 Gemmatimonadaceae bacterium
CCGATCTCGGTCCGCGACGTGCTCTACTACCTCATGCAGGTCCTCGAGACCCCCGAGACCACCGGACGGGTGATCGAGATCGGGGGACCGGAGGTCAAGGACTATGAGGAGATGATGCAGCTCCTGGCGCGGCTCCTCGGGTTGCGGCGTCGCCTGATCATCCCGGTGCCCTTCTTCACCCCGAAGTTGAGTTCGCTCTGGATCCATCTCATCACCCCGCTCTCCTCCGCGATCGCGCGCCCGCTCGCCGAAGGACTACGGAATCGGGTCGTGGTGCAGCGCGATGATGCGCAGCGGCTCATGCCTCACCGGTGCCGGACGATCGAAGAGGCGATGGCGGCCGCCGTCCATCGGGTCGAGTCGGGGACCGTCGAGACGGCGTGGACCGATGCCGGGCCGATCGTCGGCGACCCCACGTGGGCCGGTGGCGCGGTGCTCGAGGACCGTCGGGAGCGAGTGACCGCGGCGGCGCCAGCGACGGTCTGGGCGGCGGTGAGCGCGATCGGCGGGGATCGCGGGTATTACGCCGCCGATTGGCTCTGGGTGCTGCGCGGGCTCCTCGACCGCCTCATCGGCGGACCGGGGCTCCGTCGCGGTCGCCGCAATCCGACCGAGCTGCATCTCGGGGACGCTGTCGACTTCTGGCGGGTCTCCGCGCTCGAGCCCGGGCGCCGGCTCGAGCTCACGGCGGAGATGCTGGTCCCGGGGACGGCGATCCTCTCGTTCGAGCTCGTGCCGCAGGGTGCGCAGGGGACCCGAGTGATCCAGACGGCGCGCTTCCGCCCGCGCGGGCTCGTGGGGCTCGCGTACTGGTACGCGATCGCCCCGCTCCATGCTTACGTCTTCCCCGGCATGATCGGCGGCCTCCTCCGCGCGGCGGAGCGGACCCGCGGCTGACTGGCACCGAGCGCCAGAGGGGGCGACCTTTGAGGGGATGCCCTCGCTCCCCCTGCGACTCGGACTCCTCTTCGCCTGCCTGGTCGGGGCGCTCCCCCGCGGCGTACAGGCCCAGACGTCGTCGGCGGAGGCCTCGCGGGTCTCCATCGTCTACACCGGGCGGAGCCTCGGCGCCCTCGGGGCGCGGCGCCAGCAGGATGAGCATGAACTCCTGACCGAGCAGGCGCACGCCGAGGGGATCACCTTCTCCCTCGTGAGCCACGTGGCGTGGCGGGTCCCGGGGATCGTCATCTTCCTCCCCGGGGCGGAGCCGGAGGGCGACGAGCTCGAGTGGACGCTCGCGAATCGTGCCAACGCGGAGCGGGTGGACCGGGTGCGTGCGCTCCGATCGGAGAATGGGGTGTTGTTGCAGGATCCCTGGCAGCCTGGCCCCGACCTCCTCGGCATGTTGCTGCGGAATCCACGGCAACGGCTTGATTTCGCCGATCTCATCTCGACCACGGTGACGGTGTCGCGCCTGCGGCAGCCCGGTGGCAACCGGATCGTCATCGTCGAGGAACCGGGGGCGATCTGGCCGACCGATGCCGGCGCCTGGCAGCTCGGGGTGATGAACCGGATCGATCTCCTCGAGTCGCGCGTCTTCGAACTCCCGATGAACATCGGCGGAGTGGGGCCGCGGGCGACGCTCATGCGCCGCTTCGCCGAGGAGTCGACGCAGCGGGGCGGGGCGGTGGTCCGCGTCGACCTCGGGCACCAGCGCGGCGAGCTGAATGTGGCGCCAGAGCGGCGCGCGATGCTCGACTTCACCGCGCTCCAGGCGATGGGGGTGACGGCGGTCGTGCCGTATGAATTCGAGCTCTCGCTCGGCGTGGAGGGGCTCGCCACGTTGCGGGACTCCTTCCCGGAGGTCGCCCTGGTCTCGGCCAACCTTCGCCCGTCCAAGCCGGGGCTCGTGGTCCCGCACCGCATCGTCACACTCGATGGCGCGCGCGTGGGCCTGATCGGGGTGACGAATCCCGCGGTGCGCGAGCGGTTGCCGCGCGCCCGGCTTCGGGACTTCACGCTCGAGGCGCCGGTGCCCGCGGTGCAGCGCGAGGTCGCGGCGCTCCGTGAGCGTGGGGTCGAGGCGATCGTCGTCCTCTCGAATCTCGATCCGGCCGCCAATGCGCAGATCGCGAGCGAGATCCGCGGTGTGGACGCGATCCTCGCCGACATGCCGGTGCGGTGGGCGCCCGAGGTGATGCGCACGCGGGTGGAGTTGCCGGAGCGGCCCAACGTCCGTCCCGGGACGCCCGCGTTCGTCGCGCGCGGCGTGGCGAATGGGCTGGCGGTCGGGAAGCTGGATCTCGAGTTCCAGCGGACCGTCGAGGGGCGCGTCGCCCTCGCGGCGGTGGAGCACCGGCATGAGCGGGTGAATGACCGGACGCCGGCCGACACGGCGCTGATGGCGCGGCTCTTCACCATGGCCGCGGTCCAACGTCCCCCCCGCGGGGAGCTGCTCGTGCCCTCGTTCACCGATCTCCTCGATCGGCATCAGGACATCGGGGGGGAGCGGGAGGAGGCGCGCGGGCGCATCACCAAGCCGCTTTGGGAGGAGTTCATGGCGCGGGTGCTCCGCGTCCGCGGCGAGGCCGAGGTCGCCGTCCTCCCGCGACTCGACCAGTTCCCGCCGTTGATCGGCAAGCTCCATGAGGAGGAGATCCAGGAATGGATCTTCAACGAGGACCGCGTCGTGGTCCTCGATCTCGCCGGCGGGGACCTGAAGGCGCTCCTCCGGTCCGATACCCGCGGGGAGTTGGTGAGCAATGGGATCAACCTGGCAGCGAACACCGTCCTGGGGCATCCGATCCGCGACAATGTGCTCTATCGCGTGGCGACGACCGAGGTGCTGGTCGATGGGGCGCGGGCCGGGTTCTTCACGCGGGCTCTTCGGGCGCGCCGAAGCTTCACCACCGACTCCGCCGGCATCTATCACCCGGCCGTGGCGGGGGCGGAGGTCACGATGCGGGATCTCCTCCTCGCCGAGCTGCGGCGCATCCGTCGCGTCTCCAAGGGGGGCGCGCAGATCGACTCGGTGGCGGCGTGGATGCGGCCCGATCCCGCCTTCGTCCCCCTTACCACCCTCGCCTTCGAACGCCCGACGCTCTCACTCCTCGTGAACGACGTCGCGGGGAACGAGGGGTATGGCACCGTCCCCGAGAGCCGCATCCGCTCCAAGGACGCCTGGGTGATCGCGCTCGGCGGACGGCTCGTGCTCTCTCGGGCGCTGCCGACCGCGGTGACCGACTACGGCCTCACCGTGGCCTATGGGCGACAGACGGTGACCGCCGACGGCTCATCCGATGTCTCCGAGACCGCCGACGACCTCCGCCTCGATGCCACCTATCGCCCGACCCTCCGTGGGGCCGGGTGGCTGGGCCGCCTCTTCCCCTTCGCGCGTGGCGAGCTCGACACCGAGTTCTCCCCGACGGAGAATCGTGTCACCCGGCAGAAGAATCCGCGCCAGCAGGCGGTCCGTGCCCTCGGTGGGGTGCTGATGCCCGCGAATGCGCGCTGGCCCCGTCGCGAGGCCTCCCTCGCGGTCGAGAACGACTTCGGCCAGCCGAATGTGCAGGTGGGTGTGCAGTCGCGCGTCGAGTACGTGCGGCCCGTGGGGAAGGTGCCGCCGCCGGGGATGGCGCCGATGACCTACCGGCTGCGCAACGATCTCACCTATCTCCTCCCGGCGCGCCGCGACAACGCCACGCAGCTCGCCCTCCGCTACAACCAGATCCACGATCTGGTGATCCCGCTCGCGAACGAGCTCTCCCTCTCGGTGACCGCGGATCTCTTCGTCTTCCAGGGCAAGGTGAAGGCGACGCGGGGGATCGGGACCAACTCCCAGCTCCGCGTGGGGCTGACCTACGATCGGATCTGGAAGCCGCGCTACCAGCCCTTCTTCTAGCGCGCGCGGGGCGCGCTCAGGCGCCCCGGAATCCGCTCCGGGCCATCAGGTTCACGAGCGCCACGGTGGAGTCGACGCCGAGGCGCTCCTTCATCCGATCCTTGTGGAAGGCCACGGTGCGCTCGGTGATCCCGAGGCGCTGGCCGATCTCGCGCGCGGTCATCCCGTTGGCGACGAGGGCGAGGACCTCGCGCTCCCGATCGGTGAGCACCTCGAGGGGATCGCCGGCGCTTGGCGTCGGGACCTGCGGGAGATCGACGATCGCCGAGCGGTAGGATCCGCCGGCGGCGACCACGCGGATGGCGGTCCGTAGATCGTGGGCCGCCGAGCTCTTCACCACGTACCCGCGGGCGCCCGCGTCCATCGCCGCCTTCACGAGGGCCGGGTCGGAATGGGCGGTCAGGACGATCACCTCGGAGGGCTGCGGCATCGCGCGGATCCGTCGGATGGTCTCCAGCCCACTGAGCCCGGGCATCGCGAGATCGGTGATCACGAGATCGGGGTGATGCGCGGCGACGAGAGCCAGAAGGTCCTCGCCATTCGTCGCGGTGCCGAGGACCGTGGCGCAGGTCCCTACGAGATAGGCGAAGGCGTCGAGGAGGAGCTGGTGATCATCGGCGACGAGGACGCGCGGGAGCTCCGTGGTCGGCGCCGGGGAGGGCAGGAATGGGGCAGTCATTGGCAGGAAAAATACACAGGTCCCGATAACGCCGGGGACTGATAGAACTATCAGTCCCCGGTGATCATCACCCGGCGAAGAGCCGCACCGCCTCTGCCAGGTGGCGCATCGGGGTCCCGGTGGGCATGAACTCATGGGCGACATACCCCTGGAACCCCGTCCCCGCGATCGCGCGCGCGATGCGGCCGTAGTTCAGCTCCTGGGTCTCATCGAGCTCGTGCCGCCCTGGGACACCGGCGGTGTGGTAGTGCCCGATGTACGGCGCATACCGCTCGATCGTGCGGACGACATCCCCCTCCATGATCTGCATGTGGTAGATGTCGTACAGGAGTTTGAAGCGCTCGCTCCCCAGCGCCTCGGCGATCGCCACGCCGAAGGTCGTGCGATCAGCCTGATAGTCGGCGTGGTCGACCTTGCTGTTGAGGAGCTCCATCACGACGGTGACGCCGAGACGCTCGGCGGTCGGGAGGATGCGCCGGAGGCCACGCACGCATTGGCGGATCCCCTCCCCGTCGCTCTGACCACGGCGGTTCCCGGAGAAGACGATCATCTGTGGGATCCCCGCCGCGGCGATGAGTGGGAGGAGCCGCTCGCTCTCGGCCACGAGCGCCTCGTGCCGCTTGGGATCGTTCCACCCCTCGGTGATCGGGCCCGGGCCGTTGGCGATCGCGCAGCGGAGGCCGTGGCGCGCGGGGACCTCCCATTCGGTCTCGCTCAGCAGATCGATCGCGTGCAGGCCGATCCCCTTGGCCTCGATGCAGAGCTGCTCGAGCGGGAGGGTGCTGAAGCACCAGCGCGCCACGCTCTGTCGGTAGGCCGGGGTGAAGGGCGGGAGAGGATCGATTCCCTCTGGGCGTGGTGCCATCGGCGTCGCGTGCGTCGCCTGGAGCGTCGCGGGGAGTCCCGCCGCCGCGAGGGCCGCCGCGCCGCGCGTGATGACATCCCGTCGGGAGATCGTCATAGCTCGCCTCGGTTCATCCGCTCCACCGCGAGCGCCGCGGCGCGGGCGGTGATCGCCATATAGGTGATGCTCGGGTTCTGGCAGGCTGAGCTCGCCATGCAGGCACCGTCGGTGACCATCACGTTCGGCACCTCCCAGAGGGCGTTGTTCGCGTCGCAGACGCTGACGTCGGCGGAGCGCCCCATCCGCGCGCCCCCCATCTCGTGGATGCAGAGCCCGGGCGGGACCTCAGGGCGGTTCTGATAGATGTTGGTCGCGCCGGCCGCTTCGAGCATCTCGGTGGCCGAGGTCACCATGTCGCGCATCATCGCCCGCTCATTCTCCCCCCACTTGCAGGTGATCTTGAGCGCGGGGATCCCCCACTTGTCCTTGACCGCGGGATCGAGGGCGAGGTGGTTCGACTCGTGCGGGAGCATCTCTCCCCACCCATTGATCCCGATCCCCCAGGGGCCGAGTTCGGTGAGGAGCTTCTGTTTGAAGTCGGCGCCGTAGCCGGGCCCCGACCACCGCCCGCGGCCCCCCGCGCCGCCCTGCATCCCATAGCCGCGCAGGAAGTCCGCACTCGGCTTCGACTGCTTCGTGTTCCGGAAGCGGGCGACGTACATCCCGTTGGGGCGGCTCCCCGTGGTCCTGAAGTCGTCGAATCCGGGCATGATGCCGCCGGCGCCATGGAGCATGTGGTGATCCATGATGTATTTGCCGAGGGTCCCGCTCGCGTTCCCCATCCCCTGGGGGTGCGCCCCACTCGTGGAGTGCAGGAGGATGCGCACCGATTCGAAGGCGGAGGCACAGAGGAAGATCACGCGCGCCTCGTAGACCGTCTCCTGCAGGGTGCGCGCGTCGATGACGCGGACCCCCTTCGCGCGTCCGGTCTTCGGGTCGAGGACCACCTCGCTCACCACACTCCAGGGGCGGAGGGTGAGGCGACCTGTGCGCTCGGCGGCGGGGAGGGTGGAGCCGTTGCTCGAGAAGTAGGAGTGCGTGATACACCCGCGCTCGCAGGGGCCGCAGTAGTGGCAGGCTTTCCGTCCGTTGTGATCACGCGTGAGGATCGCGGCGCGCCCGATCGTCCAGACGCGCTGCCCGCCGAAGGCCTTGAGGACCTTCTCGCGGACGTGCTGCTCGACGCAGGTCATCTCCATCGGGGGGAGGAACTCCCCGTCGGGGAGCTGTTCGAGTCCTTCGGCGGCGCCGGAGACGCCGATGAAGCGCTCGACGTGCGAGTACCAGGGGGCGAGGTCGGCATAGCGGATCGGCCAATCAGTGCCGTGGCCGTCCTTCGCGTTGGCCTCGAAATCGAGATCGCTCCAGCGATAGACCTGTCGGCCCCAGGTGATGGAGCGGCCGCCGACCTGGCGGCCTCGGATCCAGCGGAAGGGGGCGTCGTCCGGGGTGGTGTAGGGGTTCTCGCGATCGTTGACGAAGAACTTCGAGCCCCACTCGTCGCAGGCGTAGCACTCGCGCTGCACCGCCTGTTCGCGCGCCATCCGCTCGCGCTCCCCATAGCCGCGGTAGCGCTTCTCGTAGGGTGGCACATGCTCCACGTAGTCGCGTGCGGGATCGATCGGCCCCCCTGCTTCGAGCACGAGCGTGCGGAGGCCGCGCTCGGTGAGCTCCTTGGCGGCCCATCCCCCACTGATCCCCGACCCGACGACGATGGCATCGTATTGGCGACCGGGCTGCGGGGCGCCGAAGAGGAGCTGGCGACGATCAGGCATGGGACATCCCCCCCATCGGTCGGGTCGGGGTCGGCGGCGCCGTGAGCGGGACGGAGCCACGGAAGGTCTCGTGGATGTAATTCACCTTGAGCACATCACGGCGGACGACCTCGCTGGTGAGGTAGCCGTGGAGGACGAGCCCTTTGAGGCGCCGGTAGGCGCGCTTGGCTGGGGTCGTCCCATCGACGGCGTTCTCCCCCCATTGGAGTTCGCCGTCCCGCTGGACGGGATCGAGCGCAGGCCAGCGTGCGCCGTACAGCGCGAGGGCCCGCTGATCGAGGGCGGCGAGCCCTGCGCGGAACTCGTCACGGTCTTTCGCCTCCATCCATTCGCCGGCAATGATCTCGACGAAGGCGGGGACGCCGACCTCGACGGCCCCTGGGGTATCGGTGCGGGGGAGGATCCCGTCAGCGATGGTGCGGACGAGCGCGCGCTCATCGGCGGTGAAGAAGCGCGGCGGGTCTTGGCGGGCGCGCTGCAGGAGCGCGTCCGTCCACCGGGTGACCGTGGTCTCGTCGGCGTGGACGAGGGCGGGGAGGGCCGCGAGGCCCGCCAGCTGCAAGAGGGTACGACGGGTCAGGGTCATCCCGGCTCCGATCCGAGAGGGTCTGCGCAACGTTGCACCTCGTGTGCAGGCGGGGCAAGGCGGCGAGGCCCGCCGTCGGGATCGCGCCCCACTTGCCGTGGCTCCGGTCCGCGGTCTATCCATTCCTGCGTAAGCCGCCAGGGGTATCCCGCGTCCGCGGGGTTGAGACAGTCCCTTGGAACCTGACCCGGTTCAGACCGGCGTAGGGAGCGCGGCGTGCCTCGATCGCTCCCCCGGTGGGCGGCGCGAGCACGACGATCCCGACGCCCCTTCGTTCGAGGATCCACCACGATGTCTCGCTCGTACACGCGCTCGTCGACTCGCTCCGCCTCCCGCGTGCGCGGCGTCACCGTCGCGCTCCTCGCGATCGCGCTTCCGCTCGGTGCACAGGGGACGCGTCCGGTCGCCCCTCGCGACACCGCGCGGGCGCGCGACACGCTGGAGGCGGTCGTGATCCGCGCGACCCGCCGCGGGGGCACGGCGCCCACCTCGCAGTCCACGCTCGACCGCGCAGCGATCGAGCGGACGTACGTGGGCCAGGACGCCCCCCTCGCGCTGCAGGGCCTCACGGGAGTCACTGCCGCATCAGATGCGGGGACCTTCAGCGGCTACTCCTCGCTGCGCCTTCGCGGCATCGACCAGACGCGGCTCGCGATCTCGGTGGATGGGGTCCCACTCAACGATCCCGAGGACCAGGTCCTCTACTTCTCCAACGTCCCTGACTTCATGAACTCGATGCAGTCGGTGCAGGTGCAGCGTGGCGTGGGGGCGAGCGCCTTCGGGCCCGCCGGCTTCGCGGGGTCACTGAGCTTCCAATCCCTCCCGCTCGCGACCACGCCCGCCTTTCGCGAGCTGCAGCTGACCTCGGGTTCATGGGGCACCAACCGCGTGAGTGTCGAGGCGGCGACGGGGCTCCATCGTGGGTTCGCGGCGTACGCCCGCCTCTCGGGACAGGAGACCGACGGCTACCGTGAGCGCTCCGGCAATCGCGCTCGCTCGGCGTTCGTCAGCGCCGGGTGGTTCGGCGCGCGCGACGCGGTGAAGTTCACCGGCTTCGCCGGTCGCTCGAAGATGCAACTCGCCTACTACGCCGCGAGCGAGGCAGAGCTCCGGGTGAATCGGCGAGTCAATCCGATGGCCCCGGAGGAGCGCGATGACTTCTGGCAGGCGATGGCGAGCGTGCAGCACACGCGGAGTCTTGGGACGTCTGCGGCGCTCACGACGACGGTCTATCGGAATGCCGCGGGCGGCGCCTTCGACGTGGCGGCGGGGGATCTCCTCAACTTCAACCTCGATCATGGGTGGGTGGGTCTGCTCTCGACCCTCACCTGGCGCGCGTGGTCCACGGACTTCGCCGCCGGGATTCATCTCAGCGATTATGCGCGCGATCATCACCTCAAGGTCCGCCCCGACCTCGAGACACGCCTCTACGACAACACCGGGTTCAAGCAGGAGCAGAGCGGGTTCGTGAAGGCGAGTCGCCGGTTCGGGACGGTGGAGGTGAATGGTGACCTCCAGCTCCGGCGCGCCGCCTTCCGCTATCGCCCCACGCCGGGGAGTGGGTTCGCCGATCCCCGGGTCGATTGGCTCTTCGTGAACCCCAAGCTCGGTCTCACCTGGCAGGCGCGGCCGAGTCTCGCGGTCTTCGCCTCAGTGGGACAGGCGGGGCGTGAGCCGACGCGTACCGATCTCTTCGCTGGGGCGGATGACCTCGATGCGGCGGCGGCCGCCGAGCTCCTCCCGCTCTCCCAGGTGACGCCGGAGCGCCTCACCGACCTCGAGGTCGGGGCGCGTCTGACCCGTGGCACAACCACGCTGCAGATGAACGCCTTCGCGATGGCCTTCCGTGACGAGATCGCCCCCATCGGCGCGATCGCCATCACCGGAAGTCAGCTCCGCCGCAACGTCGATCGCTCTTCGCGTATCGGGGTGGAGGTCGAGGGCACGTTGGCGATCACGCCGACGCTCTCCCTCCGCGCGAACGCGATGGCGATGCGGGCGCGGATCGCCGCCTACGAGGACGAGGCGACGGGGATCGTCTACCGCGACGTGCGTCCGGTGCTGACCCCGGCGGTTCTCGCCAACCTGCAGGCCATCTGGCAGCCGCGCACCGGATGGGAAGGGGTGCTCGGGCTCCGTCACGTCGGGGATTCGCCGCTCGCCAATGACGGCAACGCCGCCTTGGTCACGCCGGCCTTCACGTTGCTCGACGGGGACCTGAGTCTCCCCATCGGGCGGCAGCGGTTCCGCCTCCAGGGACAGAATCTTTTTAACAGTGCCGCCTACGCCGCGGGCTACACCGACGGCACCACGCGGTACCTCTTCCCTGTCGCGACGCGCACCTGGCTCGCGACGGTGCAGGTCACCTTCTAGTCACGGGGCCGGGTGGGTCGGAGGCGAATCGACTGGATGACATCGCCCTCCAGGATCCCATCGACGACCTCGATCCCACGCACGACCTCGCCCCAGACCGTATAGTCGTGGTCGAGCCGGGCGTTGTCGCGGAGATTCACGAACCACTGGGCGTCACCGGTGTCGTGCCCACGTGTGCTCATCCCGAGTGTGCCGCGGCGGTGCGAGACGGTGCCGAGTTCGTCGCGGAGCGCGAGGGGATGGCCCACATACTCGCTCGCGCCGGGGCTCCCGCCCTGGATCACGAAGTCATGCTCGACGCGATGCCAGGTGAGCCCGTCGTAGTAGCGGCGCCGCGCCAGCTCGGCGATCCGGGCCGCCATGATCGGCGCGACATCCCCGCGCAGGCGCACATCGAAGGTGCCGCCGCCGCTCGTCTTCGCCATCGTCACCCGCAGGACGATGGTGTCACCGAGCGCGAGCCGGACGGCCATGGAGGGCAGGGGGCGCGCCGGTTCGCGGATCCGGTCCTCGGTCGTCGGGCGACCAGCGGCCTCGAGGAGCGCGAGGCGGACATCGGCCTCGGAAGCGTTGGCTCGCGCGGCGAAGCGCTCGAAAGCACGATTCGCGGATGACACGACCGCCGGGTCAGGCGAGCCCTTGAGTGCGATGGCGGCGGCGCGCACCACCTGCGCGCCGTCCCGTGTCAGAGCCGCGAGATAGCGCACATCGTCCGTATGCCCGGTGCGTGCGCAGAGGAGCTCGATCGCCGTCTCCGCCACGTTGGCATCGCGATCAGCGACGAGGCGACGGAGGAGCAACGTGTCATCGAGCACCCCGGCCGCCCGCGCGGCGGCACGGCGCAGCTGCCAGACGCGGTCGGTGGCGAGCGCCTCGAGTCGTGGCCGCGCCTCGGTCGGGGCGAGGCGCGCGACGGCGACGAGCGCGTGCGCCGCCCCCTGCCAACTCACTTCGCCACGGCGACGTCGATCCGCCCGCACCGGGCGCTGATCGATCCATCGGAGGAAGGTCGCGACGAGCGCGGTGTCGTGAGCGCAGGAGGCCCGAGCGAGATCGGCCGCTCGGAGGCGTACGGGCCACGCACTGTCAGCGGCGGCGAGTCGGAGCGCCGCGCAGTCGTCTCGGAGCGCCGGAAGCCGTCGGAACCGCAGGCGCCACTCAGGTTCCACCCAGGTCGGCGCCTGCGTGATGGGCGCGAGCGTGGAGCGCGCGACGAACTTTGGGTCACGGATCCGGCCCAAGCCGCGCTCGGCGATCGTGCGGACCCGCGCATCGGGATGCCGCGCCCCTTCCGCGAAAGCGATATCCGTCGTGTCATGCCGATCCTCGGCGAGGAGGAGCCGCCGGATCACCGCCGAGTCCGATGCGGTGACGGTTTGCGCGAGGGCCGTTTGCCCGATGGCGCAGAGCAGCCCGGCGATCGCCAGCCCCCGCAGGCCGCGCGATCTCACCGCGGCACGACCTTCCAGAAGGCGATCCCGCTGGCCTGCGGTCCGATATCCACCGAGCCGACCTTGGTGCGGGCCCGTAGGTCGATCACATCGACCTTCCCTGGCGCGGCGCCGACGCCCTCGCTCGTGACGAAGGCGTAGCGCGAGTCGCTCGAGACCGCGACGCCATGGCTGAGCGTAGTGCTCGCTGGGATTCGCGCGACCGAGCGGCCGGCGGCGAGATCGAAGAGCTCGATCTGCGAGCCCTGCTTGATCGAGGCGATCAGCATCGTCCCGTCTGGGGTCACCCCCAAATTGTAGGGCCCGCGTCCCGTCGCGAAGCGCCGCGAGATCGTCCACGTCGCATGATCGATCTCGAGGATCTCATCTCCCTTGTTGCACGCCACGTAGATCCGCGCGCCGTCCGCCGAGGGTTGCGCCCAGGTCGGGGAGCAGGTCGCGGGGGTCATCGCGTGCATGTGCCCCTCCATGGCGGCGTAGCCGACCTCCGCGGGGTCCTCGGTCTTGCCCTTGGAGACGCGGCGCGCCCCGTCGATCCACATCCGGAGCATCTCCCCGCCGTCGGCGGGGAGCGCGCCCTCCGCGCCCGTGGCGAGTCGGAAGCGCCGGGAGACGCGCTGTGCGCGCGTGTCGATCTCGACGAGTTCGTCATCCATCATGCAGGCGCTGTAGTGAAAGCGCCCGTCGGGCGAGACACGGCTCCCGTGGGGCATGGTGCAGGTCACGATGCGCGCGACCTCCACCAGGTTCGCCACATGCACCACCGAGACCGACGACGGGACCATGTCGCCGTGCAGGTTGAAGTTCACCGAGTAGGCGTAGCGACCATCGGGGGTGGCGTCGATCGAGGCGGGGAAGGTGCCGAGCAGGACCCCGGGGCCGGCGAGGGTGTCTGGGCCGAGCACATACTGCCAGTACTTCCCGTCGGGGAAGCCATGCCCCGTGGTCATATGGAGGAAGCGCCCATCGGCGGAGATCGCGAGCCCGTGCGGGCCCTCCATCTCCGCCGCGAACTCACCGATGGGGATCTCGCGCTCCACCGCCGCGGAGCGTCCGTCGAATCGGATGCGGTAGATCTTGTCGGCGCTCTCGGCCCCCGCATAGACGTAATAGACCCCGGTGGCACCGGCGGCCGGAGCGGGGGTTGGGGTCGACCGACCCTGCGCGCCCAGCGGGAGTGCGAGGAGCGCGGCCCCGAGGACCAGGAGGGTCTGAGGCCTTCCTCCATTGCGGGGTCTGCGCGGAACCTGCATCCTCTCCTCCTGGTGCTGTCGATGGTCGCTGGTCATCCCCTCACCCCACTCGGCCAATGCTAACGCTTCGTCGCCTCCTCGTCACGGCGGTCACCGCCCTCCCGATGATCCCCGTGGTGGGTGCGGCGCAGCAAGGTGCCGCGCCGCCACCGGTGGCGCGGCTGGTCGCCGAGCCCGCCGCGCTCGCGATGCGGGCGGGGGAGACGGTCGCCTTCCGCGTCCGCGCCTACGCCGCCGACGGCCGGGAGATCCCGAACGCCTTCGTGCGTGTGATGGCCGGCACGCGCGTGGTGCGCTTCACCGATTCCACCGTCACGGCGACCGCGGCGGGCCGGTTCGAGGCGACGGCGACGGCCCAGGGGCCCGATGGTCGCGCGGTGACGCTCGCGATCCCCGTCGCGGTCTCCTGGCCGCGGGTCACGACGCTCACGGTCTCGGGGCCCGCGGGCGCGCTCTACGCGGGGCTCACCGTCCCGCTCAAGGTCACGGGGACGCACGCCGATGGCTCGGAGCGACCGGGGCTGACCGCCACGTGGCGGAGCGCCAATGCGAAGGTCGCCTCGGTGAATCGGTTCGGCGATGTGACCGCGGTCGCGCCGGGCACGACGACGATCAGCGCCGAGGCGGAGGGGGCGACGGCGCGACTGACGGTCACGGTCGTGGCGAATCCCATCGCCGCGCTGGAGATCACCGTGCAGGAGTCGCAGGTCCGCACGGGGGATGTGGTGCACCTGACGGCGATCGCGAAGAACGCCAAGGGGGGCGCGGTCGCTGATGCGCCGATCACCTGGAGCTACACCTATGTCCCCGACGACTCGATCGCCCCGGCGGGGCTCCCGGGCGGGGCGGGGATCGTGCAGTTCGGGCGGTTCACCGGGAACTACCCGGGGCGCTATACGCTGCTCGCGCAGAGTGCGGGGGTCACGGCGCAGACCTCGCTCCAGGTGGTGCCGCGCGATGTGCGGCAGCGGATCCAGGTCACGAGCCGGGGGACGATCAACACCACGCACACCTCCGATCTCTGGCCCTGGACCGGGAAGGATGGCCGGGACTATGTGTTGGTCGGCACCTGGGGTGGGGACGGCTACGCCTTGGTGTTCGACATCACCGATATGGATCGGATCGTGAAGACCGATTCGGTGCGGGTGGACGCCCGCACGATCAACGACGTGACGATCTCCCCCGATGGGCGGTACGGGGTCCTCTCGCGTGAGGGGGCATCGAACCGGCAGAACGGGGTCGTGATCCTCGATCTCAAGGACCCCGCGCATCCCACGATCGCGAGCACCTTCACGCAGGAGCTCACCGGGGGCGTGCATAACATGTTCGCCACCAACGACTATCTCTTCGCCGTCTCCGGCGGGTCGAAGTATGTGATCGTCGATGTGCGGGACATCTACCAGCCGAAGTATGTGAGCGAGTACCGGCATCCGAACGCGCGGATCCACGACCTCTGGGTGCGGGATGGGATCGCCTATTCCGCGCAGGGCGGGGTCGGGGTGGTCGTCGTCGATGTGGGGAACGGGAGATACGGGGGGACGATCGAGCAGCCCAAGCTGATCACCACCTATGCGGTCAACTCGGGCCACGAGATCTACCCGTATGTGCAGCAGAAGACGGGGCGCACCTATCTCTTCATCGGCGATGAGGAGATGAGCCGTCGGGGCCGCACCTGGGAGGGGACCACCTACGCGCTCTCGGGCCCGGACGGGAAGCCGCCGCGGAACGGGGTGGCGCAGACCTCGGGGGGCTACACCCACATCGTCGACTTCACCGATCCGATGAAGCCGCTCCCGGTGGGGCGCTATCATCTTGAGGATTACGGGGCGCACGACATCATCGTCGAGGATGACGTGATGTATCAGGCCTATTACGACGGCGGGGTGCGCCTCGTGGACGTCTCCGGGGAGCTCCTCGGGAACCTCTATGACCAGAATCGTGAGATCGCGGTCTTCAAGCCATACGATCCCGATGCGTACACGCCGAACGCGCCCTTCGTGATGAACGCGATGCCGTGGAAGGGGCGCGTCCTCTTCACGGACTTCAATTCCGGGCTCTGGGCGGCGAAGTTGCTCCCGAAGGCCTTCGTCCCCTGACCGGACCACGCCCCATGGACGCGATCGTCTCGTATTTCGGATCCATCCCCTCCGCCCACCGCGCGCTCATCCTCGCGGGGGGGATCGCCGTCTTCTGGCTCTGGGAGACGGCGGGGCCGCTGATCCGGTTCCGGTACGACAAGTGGTCCCATGCCCTGGTGAACCTCTTCTTCACCGGGACGACGATCGTCGTGAACTTCGCGCTCGCCTTCTTGTTGTTGCTGGCCTCGGAGTGGGCGGTGACCCACGAGGTGGGCCTCTTGCCGATGATCCCCACCTGGCCCCTCTGGGCGCAGATGATCGTGGGGCTCCTCGTCTTGGATCTCATCGCCGCCTGGCTCGCGCACTGGGTGCAGCATAAGACCCCGGTGCTCTGGCGGTTGCACCTCGTGCATCACTCCGATACCGAGGTCGATACCACCACGGCGAACCGGCATCACCCGGGGGAGAGTGTGGTGCGCTTCGCCTTCACGACCCTCGCGGTGCTCGTCACCGGCGCGCCGATGTGGCTCGTCTTCCTCTATCAGTCGCTGAGCG
>JBMTXT010000037.1:0-15331 GCA_049453775.1 Gemmatimonadaceae bacterium
CTTGGTCGCGAGTTGGCGCGCCGCGGTGCGCCCCCCCGTCCTCGAATTCTCGGTACCGGCCGCGCCCGGGGAGATCCGCTCATGACCCCGAGCGCCGCCCACGTAAGCGCGTCCGAGTCCGCGCCGCGCAGCCTCTGGAGCGATCTCATCTCACTCACCAAGCCGCGGATCATCTCCCTGCTCCTCGTGACGACCGTCGCCCCGATGTTCGTCGCGGGACGTCCCTCACTGGCCACCGTCCTCTGGGTGACCCTCGGCGGGTACCTGATGGCCGGCGGGGCGAACGCGGTCAACATGTATCTCGACCAGGACATCGATGACGTGATGACCCGCACCAAGCTGCGCCCGATCCCAAGCGGGCGAATGCAGGCGCGGGCGGTGATCGCCTTCGGGGTGGGGATCGCGACGGCGGCGACCTGGATGCTCGCGACCTTCGTGAATGTGTTGACGGCGGCGCTCGCCCTCGCCGGCTTCTACTTCTACGTCTTCATCTATACGCGCTGGCTCAAGCGGAGCTCCCCGCAGAACATCGTGATCGGCGGGGCGGCGGGGGCCTTCCCCCCGCTCGTGGGGTGGGCGGCGGTGACAGGGTCCCTCGACCTCACCGCCCTCTTCCTCTTCCTGATCGTCTTCTATTGGACCCCGCCGCACTTTTGGGCGCTCGCCCTCAACAAGCAGCGCGACTACGGGAACGCGCGCGTCCCGATGGCCCCCCTCGTCTGGGGGGAGCGGGAGACGATCGAGCAGATGTGGTGGTACACGATCCTCCTCGTGGGGCTGACGGTGATTCCCGTCGCCTTCGGCGCGTTTGGGGTCGTGTACCTCGCGCTCGCCCTTCTCCTCGGCGGGCTCCTGCTGCGCGGGGTGTGGCAGGTGCGGCGGGCCAGCGATTACGTGAAGCCGGCGTGGTGGGTCTATGGGTATTCCCTGCTCTACCTCGCCCTCCTCTTCGTGGCGATGGTGATCGACCACGCGGTGTGAGGCTGAAGGCGGAAGGCGGAAGGCGGAAGGCGGAAGGCGGAAGGCGGAAAGCGACTCCGCTCCGCGCTCAGATCACGATCAGGTCGTGCTGGATCGCTCGGGGCGTGACGACCAGCGCCCCCTCGGCCGTGAGATAGGCGTTCACCTCGGAGCGCATCCCGATCTCCCCGGTGAGGTAGATCCCCGGTTCGATCGAGAAGCCGACGCCGGGGAGCAGGCGCCGCGTCTCGCGCGTCTCGAGGTTGTCGATGTTCGGGCCCATGCCGTGGAGCCCGCGCGCATCGATGGAGTGCCCGGTGCGATGGGTGAAGGCGGGGCCGAACCCGCGCGCGACGATCACCCCCCGCGCCGCCTCATCGGCCTCGGCGCCGATCACCGGCTCTCCACTGGCTAATCGGTCCCGGAGCACCGCGATCGCGGCATCGCGCGCATCACGTACCGCCCCCCAGACCTCGAGCGCGCGCGGTGAGGGGGTGCCGATGTGGGCCATCCAGGTCTGGTCGGCCCACATCGCGCCAGGCTCGGTGCTCGTCGCGAAGAGATCGATCAGCACCACATCCCCCTCGCGAAAGGCGCGCGGGTGCGTCGCCGAGGGTTCGTAGTGCGGATTCGCGGCGTTCTCGGTGGCCGCCACGATGGGGCCATGGTCGACCACCAGCCCCTCGGCGGCGAATCGCGCACGGATCCACTCGGCGACCTCGTGCTCGTGCAGTGGCGTGGCGGTGCGTGCCGCCGCCCCGATCCGATCAAAGGCCTCGAGCGCGATCTGGCGCAACGTCTCGGCGTTCCGCTCGTGCGAGGCGACCTCCGCCGGGGACCAGAGCGCGAAGAAGCGCGTCACGAGCTCGGCGCTCGTCTCGACCGTCGCCCCGCTCGCGCGCACGAGATCGAGGATCCCGGCGGGGATGCGATCGACGACGGGGACGGCATCGCCTGGGGAGTACTCCATCGCGATCCGCTGCCCGCGCACGAGGGCGGCGAGGGCCGACTCCATCTCCCCCCACGCGCTGTAGACGACCTTGGTCCAGGCGGCGGGCCAGTGCGACCAGGGCCCCTGCTCGATGGCGTGGGTGATGGCGACGGGGGTGCCGTGGGCCGGGATCCACGCGAAGAAGCGCCTCGTGGCCATCCCCTCGAAGCCGGTGAGGGCGGTGGCGACGGGGTTCAGCCCGCGAAAGTCATAAAGGAGCCAGCCGTCGAGGCCGGCGTCGGTGAGCGCGGCCTGGAGCGCGGGGAGCGAGGCGGGGGTGAGCGTGGCCATGGGGACTCCGGGTCAGTGACGGACCTTGCTCCATTCGGCCCGCCACTCGCAGCTCCCCTCCTGCCGCGAGGCGCAGCGGACGTGATCGACCATCCCGACCGCCCCGACGAACTGGCGCATGACCTCGCCGAGGAGCGACTCGTAGAAGGCGCACCCGGCGGACTTGGGGGCGGTGTCGAGGGTCACCGACTGCCGGACCTCGAGGATCACGGTGGCGCCGACCCGCCGGACGGTGCCGAGCGCATAGCGCCGCGCGATGTGGCGCACGTGCCCGAGGGCGAACGGGCGCGCGAGGAAGGCGGGCATCGCACGGATGATCCCGCGACTGAGGCCGAGGATCCGACCGTAGGTCACGCGCGCGAGCTGCCGCCCCGCCTCGCGAAAGACCGCCTCGGCATCGGGCCGACGGCCGATGAGGCGCGCGATCCCGGCGGCCTCCTCGAAGGGGAGCCGCTGGCCCTTCTTGACCGCCTCGCGGTAGCGGATGATCTGCGCGCGCACCGTCTCGCTCAGCCCGAAGCGCTTCACGCGGAGCTCCTCGACGAATTCCGCCTCGAAGGCGTCGTCGGGGAGATCGACGGTGCGGACGGCCTCGAGGAGGACGAGCGGGACGAGGGGATCGACGGTGGGGGACATGGCGGGACGAGAGGCGTTCCAGGACTGGCGGCAAGCTAACCGTGACGGGCACGGGACGCACGGCACGAAATCGGGCACCCCGGCGTTAGCCCAGACGGAAGGTCCGGTCCGGATCGCAGCGGGCATCGCGTCCGCGGAGGTTCGGCCCCCGGGCTCCCCCCCTTCCGACAACCGCACGTGGCCCACGCCCCCCATGCTCCTGACCAGCCGTGTCGTGCCTTTCGCACGACGGTCGATGAGCAGCTCGACGGCTCCCGCGACGCCTTGCAGGCGGTGCGAGCCGCTCCCCATCTCCGCCGCTGCCCTCCCTGCCTCGCCTGGGTCGCCGCGCGCCACGCCTACCGCCGGATGATGCAGCGACTGGGCGACACGGTGGTCGCGCCGCTCGCCCTGCGCGATCGCATCCGCGAGGGGCTGCAGCGGGCCGCCGAACGCGACGCCCAACGCCCGAACGCCTGACGCCGTCCCTCATGTCCGCGCCCATCGACCCGACGCAGTTCCGCGCCGCCCTCTCCCGGTTCGCCTCCGGCATCACCGTGCTCACGATGCGCGATGCCGCGGGGACCGATCTCGGGATGACGGCGACCGCCTTCACCTCGCTCTCGCTCGACCCGCCGCTGATCCTGGTCTGCGTCGATGCGAAGGCGTCGATGGCGGCGCCGTTGACCCCCGGGGTCGCCTTCGCGGTGCATGTCCTGCGAGAGGACCAAGAGCATCTCTCGCGGCGTTTCGCCGCGACCACCGGGGATCGCTTCGCGGATCTGGCGCTCGGGCGATCCCCCGCTGGCACCCCCCTCCTCCCCGACACCCTGATGCGGATGGAATGCACGGCGGTCGCGCGGCATCCCGGCGGGGACCATCAGATCATCGTGGCACGGCCCGAGCGCCTGACGATCGCGCCGATCGGCGAACCCCTGCTCTACTTCCGCGGACGGTACGGGCGTCTGGCACAGACCCCCTGACCCTGCAGGCTCACGGCGCGCTCAGGGGCCCTGCGAGAGATAGCGGGCCGCGTAGCGGTCGATGCTCTCGCGGATGATCCGCATCGCCACCTCGCTCTTCTCCCAGCCGACGATCTCCACACGCTTCCCTTCGAGGTCCTTGTAGATCGCGAAGAAGTGCTCGATCTCGCGGAGGGTGTGCTGCGGGAGGTCGGCGATGTCGAAGTACTCCCCATGCGCCGGATCATCGACGGGGACGGCGAGGATCTTGTCGTCGGGTTCCCCTTTGTCGAGCATCGTGAGCACCCCGACGGGGCGCACATCCACCAGACACCCCGTGAAGGTGGGCTCCTTGATCATCACGAGGACATCGAGAGGGTCATTGTCCTCGTGCAGGGTGCGGGGGATGAGGCCGTAATCGCCGGGGTAATGCACCGCCGAGTAGAGGACGCGATCGAGGCGGAAGAGTCCCGACTCCTTGTCGAGCTCGTACTTGTTCCGGGCGCCCTGGGGGATCTCGATGACCGCTGTGACGACCTCGGGGGCCGCCCGGCCGGGTTCGAGATCACGCCAGGGATGGATCATGCACCGCCCTCCCGCTGGCGCGCGCGGCGACGGGCGAGGGCGCGGCCGCGCACGAGCAACGAGATGGCATAGCCCGCGTAGAGCACGAGGGTCGCCGCGTAGGCGAGGCGATAGTAGAACGCGTTGTCCGGCATCAGCCCCCCACCGCGTCATCGAGGGCGTCGCGTTCGACCGCGAGCGCGATGCGCGCCCGCACGAAGGCGACGTAGAGCAGCGTGAAGGCGAAGAAGGCCAGGAAGAAGGTCGTCACCATCACCGCCGGCATCGCCGGCCCCTCGGGCCGCGCCACCACGGGGAGGGGCTGCAGGGTGCGAAAGAGGTAGACGCTCAGATGGATGAAGGGGATCAGGAGCGCCCCGAGGATCCCGACCACCGCCGCATAGCGCGCCCGCTGCTCCCGCCCTGGGATCACCCCGCGGAGCACCAGATACCCCACATAGATGAACCAGAGGAACAACGTGAGGGTGAGCCGTGCATCCCAGGTCCACCAGGTCCCCCAGACCGGCTTCCCCCAGAGGGGCCCGGTCACGAGCACCGCCGTCGTGAAGACCACCCCGACCTCGGCGGAACTCTCGGCGAGGCGATCGAGCCGCGGGTCCTTGAGAAAGAGCCAGAAGGCACCGGAGAGCGCGGTCACGCCGAAGGCGAGGAAGGCCACCCACGCCGCGGGGGCGTGCACATAGAGGATCTTCTGCGCGAAGCCCTGAGTGGCCTCGGGCGGGGTGAACCAGATGGCCCGCCCATAGGCGAGCGCGACGACCGCGAGCGCGAGGAGCGCGACGGGATCGAGGCGGCGCGCGGCCGAGGCGGAGGGGGAGACGTCAGTCATCGAGGGTCGCTGGGAAGACGAGCATGCAGGCGTACGCGAAGACGAGATCGAATGCCAACAAGATACGCAACCACGCGAACGATTCCGCGAGGGGACGTCCCGCGAGGAGCTTCGCCGTGGCCTGCGCCGCCGGCATCACGATAGGGACGAAGAAGGGGAGGGCGAGCACCGGGAGGAGGAGCTCGGCCAATCGCGTGTTCGCGGTGAGACCGGCGAAGAGGGTCCCCACGGCGACGAGCCCGACCGCGGCGAGGACCATCACCCCGATCAGTGCGGGCCACGCCCCCCCGACCCCGACGTCGTAGAAGAGGACCATCGCCGGGAGCGCGACCCCCTGCACCCCGAGGACGAAGGCGAGGTTCGCGAGCGCCTTCCCGAGGAAGATCGCCTGGCGCGGGACGGGCGCGATGAGGAGGGCATCCATCGCCCCGTCTTGTGCCTCGACCCCGAAGGAGCGATGAAGCCCGAGGAGCCCCGAGAAGGTGAAGGTCACCCAGAGGACGCCGGGGGCGAGATCCCCCGCCCCGACGGCGGTCGGATCCCAGGCGAAGTAGAAGATCACGATCGCGAGCAGCGAGAGGACGAGCGCCGAGAGGAAGGCGCTGCGCGTGCGGAACTCGATCGCGAGGTCCTTGCGCGCGATCAACCAGGCGGATGCGAGGAGCCCGGGGGCGCTCATGCGACGAGGGCCCGGTAGGTGCTCGCGTACGTGGCGGGATCGAGCCCCTGTGCGGGCTCATGGCGCACGAGGCGCCCCCCTTGCATGATCGCGGCGTGGGTGGCGAGGGCGAGCCCCTCGTGCAGATGGTGCGTGACCACCACGATGGCGGCCCCCGCATCGCGCCGTTCGCGGAGGAGGGCGGTGAGCGCGGCGGCCCCCTGCTCGTCGAGCCCGGTATAGGGCTCATCGGCGAGGAGGACATCGGGGCCATGGACGATCGCCCGTGCGATCGCGACGCGCTGTTGGAGTCCGCGCGAGAGTTGCCGCACCGGGACGTCAGCGCGATCGGCGATGCGGAGCGCGCGCAGTGCGCGATCGGTCGCCTCGGGGGGGGCCGGAAGGCCGTAGAGCCGCGCACTGAAGGCGACGTTCTCCCGGCCCGTCAGCGCCTCGTAGAGCATCGAGCGATGGGAGATGAGCCCGATCCGATGCCGCGCCTCAGGGGCGGGGAGGCGCATCCCGGCGACGCGGGCCTCCCCGGACGACGGGGAGAGGAGCCCCGCCAGCAACCGCAACGTGGTGGTCTTCCCGGCACCGTTCGGGCCGAAGAGCGCGAGGCACTCCCCGGCCTGCAGCGCACAGCGCACGCCATCGACGGCGCGCCGTCCGCCGAACGTCCGCACGAGGTCGTGGGCCTCGATGAGTGGCGTCATCGCCGGAAAGATACCCGGCTCCGCGCACCGATGCGCCCGGCCCGCGGGGACCGCCTGACCCGCCACGACCCTGCCGCCTGGCCCCGACGGTCCGTAGGATTTCCCCATGACCGATATCGACGTCCTGCTCACCGAAACCCGGGTCTTCCCTCCCCCGCCCGCCTTCCGTGACGCCGCGCTGGTGAACGATCGGCGCTGGCACGAGCGGGCCACGGCCGACGCCGAGGGGTACTGGGCCGATCAGGCGCGCACCCTGCACTGGCACCGGCCCTGGGACCAGACGCTCGCGTGGACCCCGCCGCATGCGCAGTGGTTCGTCGGCGGTCAGCTCAACGTCGCCGAGAACTGTCTCGACCGTCACATCGCCGCCGGCCTCGGCAACACGGCCGCGATCATCTGGGAGGGGGAGCCCGGCGATCAGCGGACCCTCACCTACTGGGAGCTCGCGCGCGAGGTCCGGGGCTTCGCGAACGTCCTGAAGCACCTCGGCGTGCGCAAAGGGGACCGCGTAGGGATCTATCTCCCGCTCATCCCCGAGGCCGCGATCGCGATGCTCGCCTGCGCGCGGATCGGCGCCATCCACTCCGTCGTCTTCGGCGGCTTCTCGGCAGAGGCGCTGCGCGATCGCCTGAACGACGCGCAGGCGAAGGTCGTGATCACCGCCGACGGCGGGTATCGACGCGGGCAGATCGTCCCGCTCAAGCGCCACACCGACACGGCGCTCGCCGCGTGCCCGAGCGTCGCGCACTGCCTCGTGATCCAGCGGCGGAGCGCGGGCCCGATCGGCGAGGCGCATGTCGTGATGCAGGAGGGGCGCGATCACTGGTATCACCACCTGCGGCAGCAGGTGACCGAGGTCTGCCCACCGGAACCCATGGACGCGGAGGACGTGCTCTTCATCCTCTACACCTCGGGGACGACGGGGAAGCCGAAGGGGATCGTGCACACCACGGGGGGCTACCTCGTCGGCGCCGCGAGCTCGACGCGGATGGTCTTCGACCTCCGCCCGGGCGATGTCTATTGGTGCACTGCCGATGTGGGGTGGATCACGGGGCACACCTATCTCGTCTACGGGCCGCTCGCGAACGGCGCGACGATCCTGATGTACGAGGGGGCGCCCGATTGGCCCGAGCGCGACCGCTTCTGGGCGCTCTGTGCGCGCCATGGGGTGACAATCCTCTACACCGCCCCGACCGCGATCCGCGCCTTCATGAAGTGGGGCGACGAACATCCCAAGCGCCACGACCTCTCGCGGCTCCGCCTCTTGGGTTCCGTGGGGGAGCCGATCAACCCCGAGGCGTGGATCTGGTATCACGAGGTGATCGGCGGCGGACGCTGCCCGATCGTCGACACCTGGTGGCAGACGGAGACGGGCTCGATCGTGATCTCCCCGCTCCCGGGGCTCACCGCGACCAAGCCGGGCAGCGCGCAGCAACCACTCCCAGGGTACCGCGCCGAGCTCCTCGATCGGAACGGGGAGCGGATCGCGACCGGGGGGGGCCTCCTCGCGCTCACCCGGCCCTGGCCCTCGATGCTCCGCACCATCTGGGGGGACGATGCGCGCTACGTGCAGACCTACTTCTCCCAGTGGCCCGGGCGTCCCGACCTCTACTTCCCGGGCGATGGGGCGAAGCGCGATGCCGACGGCGACTTCTGGATCCTCGGCCGCGTAGACGATGTGCTCAACGTCGCGGGCCATCGGATCGGCACGATGGAGGTGGAGTCCGCTTTGGTGGAACATCCGGCGGTCGCCGAGGCGGCGGTCGTCGGGAAGGCGCACGAGATCAAAGGCCAGGCGATCTGCGCCTTCGTGACGTTGCGCGACGGCCACGCCGAATCGCTGGCGCTCCGGGACGACCTGCGGGCATTCGTCGCGCAGAAGATCGGGGCGCTCGCGCGGCCCGATGAGCTGCACTTCACCGCCGACCTCCCGAAGACCCGCTCGGGGAAGATCATGCGGCGCCTCCTCCGCGATACGGCGGAGGGGCGCCTCTTAGGCGACGTGACGACGCTCGCCGACCCGACGGTGATGGAGACCCTCAAGGCCCGCTACGTGGACCAGGAGGGGTGAGGATCAGGGATCAGGGCGTGGCGGCCTTCGTCGCCGTGGAGTCGAGCCGGGCCGTCTCCATCTCGACATAGAGCTTCATCTGATCGTAGGTGAGGCTCCCCGGATAGACCTTGTCCCCGATCTTGAACGACGGCGTCGACTGGATGCGGAGCCGCTCCGCCTCGCGACGGTTCGCCGCGATCTGTGGGAGCATCTCACCGGAATCGAAACAGGTGGTGAAGGCCTTGGTGTCGAGTGAGAGCGACTCGGCGAGTTCGATCATGATCTTGCGGACCCGCTTGGGGTCCCGCGCCATCTGCGAGTTCCACCGCTCCTGGGAGGCGAAGAGCAGGTCGTGCATCACCCAGAACTGCCCCTGCGCGTTGGCGCAGTGCGCGGCGTTGTGCGCCGCGACCGCATTGCGGTGGATGTCGAGCGGGAAGTCCATGAAGCGGAAGCGCATCTGGCCCGAGGCCACGAGCCGCGCCTTGATGTCGGGAGCGTGGAGGGTGGCGAAGTAGCCGCACCCGGGGCACTCGAAGTCCGCGAACTCGATCACCTCGACCGGGGCATCCGGGCTGCCGATGACGATCCCGCCGGGCGCGAGGGTCGCGGCCGCAGTCGGGTCCAAGGTGATGACCGGGGTCGGGCGCGAGGCGACGTAGCCGAGGACCACGACGCCAACTACTGCGACCACGGCGAGGAGGGAACCGAAGGAGGTGCGCTTCGCTTGCTGCTTCTTCGCCACGGGAGACTCCTGGACGGCGGCTGGAGGGGGAGATCAGGTCAGCCGATAATCTGTCATCCCGTGCGGGGGGCGGGGTAGGAGTTCGGGCCCGGTTCGGTTATCTTTCGAGAACGGGCCTGACGGTCCGTTCCTCCGACCCTATAACCGGACGAGATGAGCAGACAGCGTTCCCGTGGACCGGCAGCTCCGGCCACCCCATCCGCATTCGATCAGGCCCGCGACGAGTTGTTCCAGCATGTCATCAGCTGTGGCGTGATCGGTTCCGAACCCGAACATCAGCGGGAGTGGTTCGACGAGACCATGAAGTACCTGACCGAGCGGTACCACGAACTCGGCAGCCGGCAGATCGCGGAGCTCCGCGTGTTGGGCGAGCGCTTCGCGGCGCCGACCAAGCGGCCGGAACCCGCGACCGCCTGATCCACCGATCGATGATGTGAGATGAGGCCACGCGATCCCGTGCGATCGCGGGGCCTCGTCCGTCCCGCCCCCTCCCTCAGCGTCCGACAGGTCGTCGCTGGCGATAGACGAGGGTGAGACGCGCCCCGCCGCCGAGGGCGAGCTCCACCGCGGGGATGAGGGGTCGCGTCCCACGCGGTCCCTCCATCCCCACCAGCACGACGAGGTCGCCGCGGAGGGGATCCCCCGGCGCATGCCGGACGGCGAACCCACCCCCGCCGTAGAGTCCGCGCGGGAACTCCCCAAAGGGATCGAAGAGGAAGCGGGAGACCGCTTCGAGGCGCTGCACCCCCACGACCCCATCGCCGCGTCGCGCGAGCCCCGCGGCGGCATGGACCCCGACCCGGGCGTAGTAGCCCGCGCGCACATTCACGCCGAGGCCGGCGGCGAGCCCGGTCGCCGGGGTCGGCGCCACCTCGACGCGGCGCTCCCACTGCGGCATCGCCGCGGAGGCGTTCGAGACGCCGCCCTGCGCGAGGAGCCTCGCGGGGACGAGACTCAGGACGAGGCACCCGATCCCGACGACCCGTCGAGCCCCGTCCCACCGCGCCGACCGTCGCCGCGTCATGCCGGCCGCCCGCGCACGATCCCCTCCACCCGTCGCGAGGGGTCGAACCAGTGCTGCGCTGCCCGCTGGATCCGCTCCGGGGTCACGCGCGCCAGATCCTGCGGATAGCGGGCGACCTCCTCGAGGGTGCCGTGCACCCACGCTTCGGCGATCGCGCCGAGCACCGCGCTTCCCGAGGCCTGCCGGATCTGCCACGTGCCGATCGCGTAGCGGCGTGCGCGATCGAGCTCCTCCGCGGTGACGGGCTCGTGGGCGAAGCGCTGCAGCTCGCGCAGGAGCCCCTCGCGCGCTTCGGCCTCGCGATGCGGTGAGGTCGCGATATACGCCGCGATCGCGCCCCCACGACGCCGCGGGATCGGACGCGCGAGCACGGTGTAGGCGAGCGACCGCTTGTCCCGCAGCTCCTCGAAGAGCCGTCCGCCGAGGCCGCTGGCGATCCCCGCGAGGAGCTCGGCGTCGAATCGGGCCTCGTCGGTGCGGATGGGGCCGGGGAAGAGCATCGCGAGGGCGGTCTGGGCCCGATCGCGCTGGTCGACACGCTCGGTGAAGGTGGCGGGCCACGGGGTGGGCACGATCGCGGGGGCGGGCGCGGCGCGAAGCCGCGCGAAGCGCCGTGCGAGGTGATCAGCGGCCTCCTGCGGATCGAGGTCCCCGACCACCACGAGGGCCGCCGCCGATGCGTTCACGCGCGCCGCGTGCCAGGCCGCGACGCGTGACGCGGTGGCGCCGCGGATCACCGACTCGTCGCCGAGTGGGGAACGCCCGTAGGGGTGCCCCGCCCACGCCGCCTCACTCGCGAGGCGCAGCGGCTGGCGGTACATGTCGTCGCGCAACGTCCCGAGCGCGGCGAGGGCGACCGCGCGCTCCGCGTCGAGCCCCTCCACAGGATAGGTCGGCGTGAGGACCACATCGGCGAGGAGCTCCGCCGCGTCCGCGAAGGCGCGGGTCGAGACCCCCATCGTCCATTCGACGACCTCGCTCCCCACCCCGACCGCGGGTACGCCCCCGAGTCGTTCGGCGTCCTCGGCGATCCGGGCAGCGGATCGGCGTGCGGTGCCACGTAGCGCCGTGCGCGCCATCAGGGTGGTGAGCCCCGATTCGTCGGGGCGCTCCTCCACCACCCCGCCGGGGATCACGACGCCGAGGTGGACCAGCGCGGCGCCGGGACGACGCTGCACGAGGATCGGGACATCGTGCGCGGTCCGGAAGACGTGGATGGCGTCGACGACGCGCTCGAGGCGCGCCCCTGCCCCGACGATCGCCGGGGCGGCCAGCGGGGGGGCCAGCGGCTCAATCGGCGCGGGGTGCGCGCCCTCGAGCATCGCACGAACCGCGGCGGGGTCGGCCCCCAGGGGCGCGGTCCCGCGCGGACGGTAGGCGAGCACGGTGGCCTGCGCGGGGTCGAGCCACCGCTGCGCGACCGTGGTGAGGTGGGCGGCATCGACCCGGAGGAGGGCGTCGTGGTGCGCACTTCCCTGCCGCCAATCCCCGAGGAGCTCCCAGGCGCCGAGGAAGTTGGCCTGCCCCTCGGGGGACTCGAAGCGCCGGAGGGCCTGCGCCGCGACGAGCGCACGCGCGCGATCGACCTCCGCCGCGGTGATCTCCCCGGCGCGCACGCGGCGCACCTGATCCCAGATCGCCCCCGCGGCCTCGCGCATCGACTCTGGACGGGTGCCCGCATGGATGACGAAGACCCCGAGCTCGGTGGGGGTGTAGTCGTACGCGGTGACACTCGACGCCAGCTGACGATCCCGCACCGCGCGCGCCAAACGTGACGCCCGACCGGTGCCGAGGACGGTGGCGAGGACGTCGAGGGCGGGGGTATCGGGGTGCTCGAGCGGCGGGGTCCGCCACCCGAAGAGGAGCTCGGTCTGCGCGATGTCCCCGTCCCACTCGCGGCAGCGGAAGCCGGCGGGGGTGTGCTCCTGAGGGCTCAGCCTGCGCCCGACGGGGGCATCAGGGAGATGCCCATAGTGCTTCGCGACGAGGGCGAGCGCCTCGTCGGGATCGATGTCGCCGACGATCGCGAGGACCGTGTTGGACGGCCGATAGAAGCGCCGGTAGAACGCATGGAGCTGGTCGCGCGTCAGGGCGCGGAGCCCCGCCTCCCGCCCCATGCGCCAGCGGCGGATCCGGTGCCGATCGTGCAGGACCTCGAACAGGGTCTCCACCGCGAGGGCCGCGGGGGTGTCGGCCTTCCGCTTGGTCTCCTCGATGATGACCTCGAGCTCGCGCGCGAGCTCACCGGGATCGAGGACGCTGTTGGCATAGGCATCGGCCTGGACGGCGAGGCCGGCGGCGAACCCTGCGGCGGGGAGGACCGCGTAGTAGTGGGTGTGGTCGTAGATCGTGCCGGCATTGAGATAGCCACCGGCGGCCTTGGTCTCGCGGGCGATCGCCCCCACCCCACGCGTCGGGGTCCCCTTGAAGTACATGTGCTCGAGCACATGGGCGATCCCGACGATGTCATCGGGTTCATCGAAGTACCCCGCCTTCACCCAGGTGACGATCGCGACGATGGGTGCGGTGCGGTCCCGCCGCACCAGGACGCGGAGGCCGTTGCCGAGCCGAACGCGTCGAACGGAGGTCGGCGGGAGGATGCCGTCCAGCGCGCTCAGCGGAGGATGCGGAGGAGGCCGGCGTCGGCGCTGGCGCGGAGGAAGCTCTCCGCATCGCGCGTGGGGATGAGGACCCCGGTGAGCGCGAACCCACGACGGGCCTCCCCCTGCATGAACTCCTCCACCGAGCGATGCGCCCCACCGATGGTGGCATCGCGCATCGCAGCGACGATCTCCTCCCAGCTCCCCTCGAACTGGCGACCGTCGCGCGCGACGACCTCATGCCGCTCCGGGGCGCGCTTCGCTTCGGCGGCCTCGGCGAGCATCGCCCCAAAGAGCTCGAGCTGCTGGCGGGCCTCCTCCTCCGCACGCTCCGAGGCCCGTGACTCGATCTCGGCGAGCATCTCGTCCACGGGGTCGGTCGACGGGGCGAGCTCGGCGAGCCGCTCCTCCCAGATCCGCAACGAGGGATCGCCGTCGGCGAGGCGGAGGTGCGACTTCTTGAGCTCCATCAGGCGCCAGATCCCGAGCTCGTCCCAGTGATCCTCGGGCTTGGTGCGCTCGAAGTGGAAGAGCGCCGCCTCGAACTCCTCGCGATCGTACTGGAGGTTCGCGAGGTAGATGCGGGCCTCGGTATGCTCGGGGTCCATCTGCAGCACGCGCTTCAGCGTCTCGATCGCCGCTGCGTCCTCGCCGAGCCGGTGCTCCGCATAGCCCACCATGGCGATCGCCTCGGCATGGTCGGGGACCTGGCGGATGGCGATCTCGAAGAACTCCTTCGCCTCCGCGACGAGCCCATCGCGAAAGAGGGTGCGCCCCACCTGGAGCATCAGCTCGATGTCATCGGAGTAGCCGAGCTCCAGGATGCGATTGAAGGCCTTGAGCGCCTGCGGGGTCTGGCCGAAGCGCAGGAGGGTCTCCCCGAGGCCGGCGAGGGCGTCCTCATGTTCCGGGTCGAGGACGAGCGCCTCCTCGAACGCCTTGCGGGCCCAGGCGAACTCGTCGCGTGCGAGCCGCGCATAGCCGACCCCCACATGCAACTCGACGGAATTGGGATAGAGTCCGAGGCCTTCGCGGAGCGTCGCGAGGGCCTCCTCGTAGTTCCCCTCGTTGTAGAGCTGGTGCGCGCGCTCGTCGTACTCTTCGGAGCTCAGGAACGGCGTAGGCATCGGGGGAATGGCCTCCGGCGCAGGGGTTGTCGAATCATACCCTCTGGGACCCGGATCGGGCGAGCGCCCCCGCGATCTCGGCGGCGACTGCGGCGTTCGCCTCGAGGAGGGCGAGATTCGCCGCCAGCGAGCGCCCCCCCGTCGCTTGCTCGACCGCCGCCAACAGGAAGGGCGTCACCGCGGCGCCACGGATCCCCGCGGTCCGCGCCCGGGCGAGCGCCTCGGTCACGGCGTGATCGACCACCTCGGCCTCGAGGGCCGCCTCGGCGGGGGGGGGCTGGACGACGAGAATCGCGCTCCGGCGTCCCAAGGCGCGGGAGGCCAGGTAGATCGCGGCGATCTCCGCGGGGGCATCGACCCGCCGCGGGACGCGGAGCCCGGTCTGCGCGGTGAAGAAGCCGGGGAACTCGTCGGTGCGGTAGCCGAGGACGGTGACGCCGTAGCTGTCGAGCCGCTCGAGGGTGCCCGGGAGATCGAGGATCGATTTGGCGCCGGCACAGATGGTGATGACCGGCGCGCTCGCGAGCTCGAGGAGATCGGCCGATTCGTCATAGGCCGGCTCGCGATGCACCCCGCCGATCCCCCCGGTGGCGAAGACCTCGAGGCCGGCGGCGGCGGCGAGGGTGAGGGAGGCGGCGACGGTGGTCGCGCCATCGCGGCCCTGCACCATCGCGGGGGCGAGGTCGCGCGAGGAGACCTTGGCCACCCCGTCACGCGCGAGGAAGCGTTCGAGGTCGTCGCCCGCGAGACCGAGGGTCGGGACGCCACGCACGACGGCGGTCACCGCGGGCACCGCCCCGCGCGCGACGATGGCGGCCCGCATCCGGGCCTCCGCCTCGCGGTTCGCGGGGATCGGGAGTCCCTGGGCCAACACCGAACTCTCGAGGGCGACGATCGGCTGGCCGGTCGCACGCGCACGGGCGACCTCGGCGCCGACGGTGATCGGACCCAACTGATGGGATCCGGTCGCGCCGCTCACGTCACCGTCGGGCGGGATCCGGCGAAACGCTGCCACGCCCCCGTCGCGAGGATGTCGTCGATCTCCCCGATCACGCGCTCCACCTCCTCGTCGGTGGTGTAAAAGTGCGGCGCGATCCGGATCCCCGCCCCCGGCCGGCAGTCGATCACGCCCTCGCGCGCCAAGAGTTCCTGCGCGACCTCAGCGGCATGCGGGG
>JBMTXT010000038.1:0-15078 GCA_049453775.1 Gemmatimonadaceae bacterium
AAGATCGGCGCCGCCCTGGTCTTCCTCGTCATGAGCGTAGCGCAGCGCGAGTTCACCTGGCGGTTGGGCGCCGACGCCTGGGGGATCCTCCTGGTCCTCGCGCTCATGAGTACGGTGCTGCCGAGTGTCTTCTTCCTGATGGGGTTGGTGCGCTTAGGGCCGGTGCGGACCGCGATCATCTCGACGATCGAGCCATTCCTGACGGCGGTGTTGGCCGCGGTGGCGTTGGGTCAGGGGCTGACCCCGCCCACCATCGTAGGCGGGGCATTGATCGTGAGCGCGGTGGCGCTGTTGCAGTTCAAGCGCGACCGGGTCGCGTAAGGCGCGCGGGGCTCAGGCCCGCACCGCCGCGGCATCGGCGCGGCGATTCCGACGGAAGAGGAGCACCCCCCCCGCGATGGCGATCGCCGCGAAGCTGAACCACTGCGCGGCGTACGAGCGGTGCGGCCCCGCATCGACGGTGGGGAGCGGGAGACGCTTGGGGACCCCGGTGGCGCGCGGGGCCGAGTCCGAGGTCATCACGAGTTGGAGGGGGAGGACCGGGGTGCCGATGCGTGATGCGAGCGCGGCGCGATGGACCGACCGCAGTGGGCGCGCGGGATCGCCGGGAGGGGTGGCCCCCGCCTCGGCCAATGGGATCAGGTAGCCGGTGAGGGTGAGGGTGGTGTCCCCCTCCCGCCACCGCGCCTGGTCGACCGTGCTGGCATCGGGGGAGTAGACCCAGCCGCGGATCACCGCGACGGCGGTGTCGGTTCCCTCGCGTACGAGCGGGGTGAGGAGATGGACGCCGGGGGAGCCCTCGCTCGCGCGGCTCGCGAGGACCTGTTCCCGGTCGTAGCGGAAGCGCCCGGTGACGGTCACGCGACGCCAGCGGAGGGCCGCCGAATCGCGGGGGACCTCGTCGAGCGGGAGGGGGGCAGCGACGAGGCGATCGGCGAGGCCGGCGTTGAAGGCGGCGCGCTCCTGGTGGCGGGCGAGCTGCCAGAGCCCGAGCCGCACGAAGAGGGCGGCACAGGCGAGGGGGATGAGAAGGCCGAGGAGGGTGCGGAGGCGCACGGGGGTCAGGGGGCGGGAATTAGAGGGGCGTTTGCTATTGCTAGAACGCTAACCCGGGGACAAGCTAGAGCGTCTATGAAGAAGAGACCTCCGCTGCGCTTCCCAATCCTCGGGGCCCTCGCTCTGGCCCTGAGCCTCCTGAGCTGTGGCCGCGAGGTGACCGGCCCCGGTGGGGGGAGGATGGCAGGGGCGGTCCAGCTCCGCCCGGTCTTCCGTGCGCTGCAGGTGAGCGAGCGCCTCGGCCCGGTGCAGGTGAACGGGTTGGTGGAGTTCGTGCGCGTGCGGGTGGTGCTCCTGCGCGCGAATGGCGATACCGCGCTGACTCGCGTGGTGGAGTTCCCCGCCGATTCGCAGAGCATCGCGCTGACGTTGCCGGTGGTCTTGAGCGCGAATGCGGGGAGCGAGGGGGAGACGCTCGATGCCTCGCTGCGCTTCGTGAACGCCGCCGGGGACACCGTGTTCCGCGGCGGGCCGATCTCGGTGCAGGCGCGGGTGTCGGGAGCGCCGACCACGACGCCGCCGGAGATCCCGGTGACCTACTCCGGACCGGGGGCGACGGCGGCCTCGCTCGCGATCACGCCGCGCAACTACAGCGGAGGCGCTGGCGCGACCGTCACCTTCGGCGCCACGGTGCGTGATGCGCAGGGGGGGACCCTCCCTGGGACCCCCGTGGCCTTCCTCTCCTCTGACACGACGCTGGTGCAGGTGGGGCTGCGTACCGGGGTGGCGACGCTCCGCGGGCTCAAGGGACAGGCGATGGTCTATGCGACGACGCTCACCGGCCAGCGCGACAGCGCATCGGTCACGGTGGTGGCCCCCCCGGCGCAGTTGGGGTATCTGACGCAGCCGGCGAAGGTCGCCGCGGGGACGGTGTTGCCGGCGGTGCGGGTGGCGGTGCTCGACGCGGCGCGCGATACGGTGCGTGGCGCCGTGGGGACGATGCGGGTGGCGTTGACCGGGGGGACGACCGGGGCGGTGCTCGGCGGGACCACGCGCGTGGCGGTCGAGGGCGGGGTCGCACGCTTCGGTGACCTCACGGTGGATCGCGCGGGGAGCGGGTATCGCCTCGTGGCGACGCTCGACTCGGTGACGGGGGTCCCGGCGGCGACGTCGGACACCTTCTCCATCGGGGAGGCCCCGCTCCCCTCCAATGGCCCGCCCCTCCTCTATGTCGGGACGGAGGTCGCCTCGCTCGGGGTGGGACGCACCACGCCGATCACGGCCTACCTCTCCAACCCCGCGCGCGAACCGACGACGATCACGCTGCGCTCCCGCAGCGACTCGATCGCCCAGTGGACGACCTCGACGCTCGCGATCCCCTTCAACGGGACGCAGGGGACCGGGACGCTCTCGGGCCGGGCGAGGGGGACCACCTGGGTGGTGCTCGAGAGCGCGGTGGGGACCGACTCGATCCAGGTGACCGTCGATTCGGCGGGGATGCGGTTCGGACCATTGCCGACGCGCCTCCTCGTGACCGACACGATCCGGACGGTGATCGCGCTCGACGCGCCGGCGCCGACGGGGGGACTCACCGTGACGGTGCGGTCGGCCGACCCGGCGCGCGTCCGCGTGGCGCCTGGGTCGGGGACGGGGGTGTTGGAGCAGCCGGTGCCAGAGGAATGGGCGACGCTCCAGGCGACGCCGACGGACGAAGGGGCGCTCCTCGCGCCGCCAGCGGAGACGGCGACGCTCACGATCCCCGCGGGCCGCCTCACCGCTCAGCTCGTGGTCGTCCCGATCGCGGCGGGGCCCGATTCGACGGCGACGGTCGCGCTCACCGCGACCGCGGCGGGGGTGAGCCGCGCCGTGAGCAGCGTGCTCCCGCTCCAGCCCGTGTTCGACCTGCGGTGTTTCTCCTGCGAGATCGCGCTCGGCCACACCGATGGGATGCAGCTCTGGACCCCGGCCCCGCGGCGGAGTCCCCTTGTGGTGCGGCTCTCGACTCCCGACACCGCGATCCTGCGCGTCACCGATTCGATCGTCACCGTCCCGGTGGGGGATTACTACACCGATCTGCAGCGCGCGGTGGTGGGGCGGAGCCTGGGGACGGGGCGGTTGATCGCGACCGCCGCAGGGTTCCCGGCAGACACGGTGACGGTGGCGGTCCGGCCCGGCGCGGTACAGCTCGCCTCGTACAACGGGGCGGAGCTGCGGGTCGGGACCCAGCTCGACCTGCGGGCCGCCTTCGGCTGGAGCGAACAGGGGGACTTCGTGATCTACGGCGCACCGCGTGCGGATAGCCTCGTGGTCACGATGACGAGCAGCGACACCCTCGTCGCCGTCCCCGAATTCACGCGTCGCGTCCTCCCCGCCGGCGCGTACGAGGTGCGGCTCCCCGTCGTGGGGCGGCAGCCGGGCCTCGCGACCTTCACCGTCTCGGCGCCCGGCTATGCGCCGGGGGCGTTCGCCGTCGAGGTGACGGATGGGATCACGATCTTCCTCGATGCCCCCGCGACGACGGGGATCGGGATCAGCACCCCGGTCGTCATCAACACCCCGAGTTTCACCGCGACCCGGCTGACGGCGATGGAGTTCACCGTCACCTCGAGCGACACCGCGGTGCTCCGCGTCCTGACGCCGCGGGTGACGTTGGCGAGCGGTCGGACCTCGGTGGAGGCTCGGGTGGAGGGGCTCGCGGCGGGGAGCGCGGTGGTCACCGTGGGGCGGGAGGGTGAAACGGTGGCGACGTTCACCACGCAGGTCCGCGCACCGCAGCTCGCGATCCCCTCGACGCCGGAGCGGCTCGATGCCGGTGAGGCGAGCGAGGTGCTCGTGCTCACCGAGGCCGATGTCTCGCGCTCGACGACGGCGCTCCTCACGGGGACGCTGCGCTCGACCGATCCCGCGGTGCTCGCGGTGACCGACTCGGTCCTGCGCTTCATCCCCGGGGAGTTCGGGGCGGTCGGGGTGGTGCGTGGGGTGGGCGCAGGGACGGCGCGCCTGATCGCGAGCGCGCCTGGGTATCCCCCTGATACCTCGGCGGCGATCACGGTCGGTGCCCCGCGCCTCGTCGTCCCGCTCGACTCAGGAGCGGTCCTCGTGGGCCCCGGGATCACCTGGGCGCTCCCGGTGGAGCGCCAGAGCGCGACCCTCGGGGCCCTCCCCTTCACCATCGCAGTCACGGGATCGGCGGGGAGTGTGCCGGTCATCGCCACCGACACCTTCCCCGCCGGCGCGCAGACGCGGACGATCCGCGTCCGCGGCGGGAGCGCGACCGGGACGGATACGCTGCGGGTCACCGCCGCCGGTCTCGCCGTCGGCACCTATCGGCTGCAGGCCGCCCCATCGTGGTTGACCCTCGCGTCGGAGACGACCGTCCCCGTCGAGGTCGCGTTCGAGGTGGGCGGGGGGCTCGCGATGACCCCGGGCTTCGTCGACGATTCGCTCACCCTCCGTCCCGTCGCGAGCGCGACACTGCGCTATGGCCTCGTCTCCCTCGACACCGGGATCGTGCGGATCGTCGACGATACGCTCGAGATCGCGGCCGATGCCTCGTTCGCGACGCGTCTCGGGCGGGCACGCGGGCTCCGCCCGGGGACCGCGCGCCTGACGGCGACGCGCCTCGGGAGCGGGGGGCCCGTGGTCGACACGATCACGGTGGAGGTCACCCCCGCGCGCCTGTTCCACTCCGCGTTCCTGGGCAAGATCGAGCTCGGGATGCAGCAGCGGACGGAGGAGAGCGAGGTCTACATCAGCCGCAACATCCCGACGAAGACCCCGACCTGGGTGCGCCTGCAGAGCTCGGCGCCGAGCGTGGTCAGCGTCCCCGACTCCATCCTGATCCCGGCCGAGGCGCTGGGGGCGAGCGTGGTGGTCACGGCGCGCGATACGGTGGGGGCGGCACGGATCACCGCGCAGGCGATCGGGCATGAGGGGGCGTCGTTCGACGTCACGGTGACGCGGGCCCAGATCGTCGTCTCGACCTTCGGCGGGCTCGTGGCCGGAGGACGCCTCGAGTCGGACGCCTTCGTGATCGCTGGGGGGCCCGACGAGGAGTTCGGGTGGATCATTCGTCGTCACAGCGCCCCACTCACCTTCCGGTTGACGAGCAGCGACACGAGTGTGGTGCGCTGGGCGAGCGAGACGGCGACGATCCCCGTGGGGGCGCCCTGGGTCGCACTCACGGCGCGGGGGGGACGGGTGGGGACGAGTCGGGTCGCGGTGGAGGATCCGCGGACCACCTTCGTGCAGCTGTCGGGGGTCGAACGGACGATGGAGGTCCGCCCGGGGATCCTCCGCGTCACGGGGGGGATGGAGATGTATGGTGGGCTCCCGCTCCTGCAGGCGGGGGTCGGTCTCACCTCGTCGCCGCGTGGGCTCGAGGTGCAGACGAATGGCGAGCGGGCGGGACTCACGGTGAAGTTCCGGTCGGTGCGGAACCGTGTCGGCTTCGCCCCTGACTCCCTCGTGCTCCGCGGGTATTGGGAGTACCACGAGGAGGGGGACAGTGCGACGATCGGGGTGCGCGGCCTCGTCGCCGGGGTCGACACGGTGGAGGTCAGCGCGTTGGGATATCGTCCCGACACGATGGTCGTGCGCGTCGACCAGGGGTATCTCGAGCTGGCGGAGCCCCTCGCGACCACCACCCTCCGCACGGGGGACTCGACGCTGGTGCGGCTCGTCTTCCGCGCACCGAACGGGGACGCGGCGCGTCCGACCGAGGCGATGCTCTTGAGCATCACGACCTCGGCGACCCTCGCGGTGAGTGGGACGGGGGTGAGTGGTGGGACCCCGCCGCTGGTGACGTTGGCGGTGCCGGCGGGGGCGACCGAGGCGCAGTTCTGGGTGAAGGGGGTCTCGGCTGGGGCCGCACGGCTCACCGTCGCGGGCCCCGCGATCCGGATGTTGGAACTCCAGGGCGCGGTAAGGGCGCCATGAGCATGATGACCCTCTCTCCGGTGCGGGCGATGCGCGGTGTGACGATTGGTGTCGGGCTATTCGTAGGCCTCTTCGCGGGGGGCGCGCGCCCGGTGGGGGCGCAGGGCGCGGAGGCGACGCGCGTGCGATCGCCCGAGGCCTCGTATCAGGCGCCGGCGGCGACGCGCGGATCGGGGCCGAACGGCGCGACGATGCGGTGCAAGGACGGCTCGCATCCAGCGGCGAACGCGCCCGCGACCGCCTGCGCCTCGCGCGGTGGGGTGATGTTTCGCTATCCGCTCGTGGTGGTCCCCACGGCGGTGCCGGCGGGGGAGACGGAGCGGGTGATCCCCGTGCCGGCGGGGGCGCGGCCGCGTGAGGGCGCGCGCGCGGGGGGCGTGGGGTCGGATGCGGCGACCGCGCGCGCGGGGACGGAGCGAGGGGCGACCACGGTGCCGGGACCACGCCGCGCCGAGCGACCGCCGGCGGATGCGACGCTGCTCTGCGGGGATGGCACCTATGTGCGCGCCGACACGGCGAGTGCGCGGTGTGGCGCGCATGGTGGGGTGAAGTTGCGACTGCGGCCGCGCGCGACGAACTGACCCGGGCGCCGGTTGCGCCCCCCGCGCGACGGGTGCATCCTCTCGCGCATGCCCTCCCTCCGCGCGAAGCTCCTCGACCATCTCGGTCTCCACCGCCCTGAGCTCCGCGCCTGGGCGATGTACGATTGGGGGATCTCCGGGCAGACCGTCGTCGTGATGACGGCGATCTTCCCCGTGTTCTTCCTGAGCTATGCCGCGGCGGGGCGCGACGAGGGGAGCGCGCTGCAGTGGTATGGGATCGCGAAGACCGCGGCGGCGATCGCCGTGGCGGTGATCGCGCCATTGCTTGGCGCGGTCGCGGACTTTCGCGCGGCGAAGAAGCGCTTCTTGGGCGCCTTCATGCTGCTCGGCGTCGCCTCCACCTCGGCGATGTTCCTGATCGGACAGGGGCAGGTGCTGCTCGCCTCTGCGCTGCTGGTGCTCTCGATCATGGGGGCGACGGCGAGCACGACGTTCTATGAAGCGCTCCTCCCGCATATCGCCTCAGAGGAGGAGATCGATCGCGTCTCGACGGCGGGGTATGCGTTGGGGTATGTGGGGGGCGGGCTGTTGTTGCTCGCGAACATCCTGATCATCCAGGACCCCGGGATGATCGGGCTCCCGGTAGGAGAGGGGCTCACCCCGGAGCAGAAGAGCCTCCCGGCGCGGTTGGCCTTCCTGAGCGCGGGGCTCTGGTGGCTCCTCTTCTCGATCCCCGTGTTGCGGAAGGTGCCGGAGCCGCCGCGGACCTTGGAGCCCGATGAGTTACAGGGGATGCCGGCGACACGGGTCGCCTTCACCCGACTCGGTGAGACGCTGCGTGAGCTGCGGGGGTTCAAGCAGGCCTTCCTCATGATGGTCGCCTTCACCATCTACAACGATGGGATCCAGACGATCATCGGGATGGCGGCGGCATATGGGAAGACGGTGGGGATCGCGGATAAGGATCTGATCGCCGCGATCCTCCTCGTGCAGTTCGTGGGGATCCCCTTCGCCTTCGCCTTCGGGTTCGTGGCCAAGTGGCTCGGGGCCAAGCGGTCGGTCTTGTTCGGACTCGCCTCGTATGCCGGGATCTGCCTCTACGCGTACGGGATGGACACGACGCGCGAGTTCTACACGCTGGCGATCCTGGTGAGCATGGTGCAGGGCGGGACGCAGGCGCTCAGCCGGTCGCTCTTCGCCTCGATGATCCCCAAGCACAAGAGCGGGGAGTTCTTCGGCTTCTTCAGTGTGTTCGAGAAGTTCGGCGGGATCCTGGGGCCGGTGCTCTTCACGTTGGCGATCGGCGCGGGGGAGAGCTCGCGGACGGCGATCCTGAGCGTGATCGTCTTCTTCGTGGTCGGCGGGCTGGTGCTGACGCGGGTGGACGTGGCGGCAGGGGAGCGGGCGGCGCGGGCGGCGGACGCGGGGGTCCGGGCGGTCTGCCGCGGCCCCCCCGCACCCGGGGGTGGTATGTTCTGCGGCATCTCTCTCCTCAGCCCGGCCATCTCCCATGGACCTGCGTGAGCGCCTCTCGGCCCTTCTCTCCGACGACCTGACCATCGAGCGTGAACTCGGCGGCGGCGGGATGTCCCTCGTCTTCCTCGCCCGCGACCGGCGCCTCGGGCGACGCATCGTGATCAAGGTGATCGCGCCCGAGCTGGCGGCGGCGATGAGCAGTAGTCGATTCGAGCGGGAGATCCAGCTCGCGGCGTCACTCCAGCAGGCGAACATCGTCCCGCTCCTCACCGCGGGGGCCGCGGAGGAGATCCGCTACTATACGATGCCCTTCGTGGAGGGCGAGTCGTTGCGCGCACGGCTCGCGCGGGGGCCCCTCTCCGAGGCGGAGACGATCAGCATCCTCCGAGACGTCGCCCGCGCCCTCCTGTACGCGCACGAGCGCGGCGTCGTCCATCGGGACATCAAGCCGGACAACGTCCTCCTCTCCGGGGAATCCGCGGTGGTCACCGATTTCGGGATCGCGAAGGCGATCACGGCGTCGCGCACCATGGTGGGGGATGGCTCGAGTTCGCTGACGCAGATGGGGACGGCCATCGGGACACCGGCCTACATGGCTCCCGAGCAGGCGACCGGGGATCCGGCGACCGACCATCGGGCCGACCTCTACGCCCTGGGCTGCATGGCGTTCGAATTGTTGACCGGGTCGCCGCCCTTCCTCGGACGCTCGGTGCACCAGCTGATGACGGCGCACCTGACCGAGCCGCCGCCGAGTCTCGCTTCGCGACGCCCGGTGATCGATGCGGGCCTCTAGGCACTCGTCGCGGCCTGTCTCGCGAAGGAGCCTGCCCAGCGTCCGGCGAACGCCCGCGAGGTATTGCGGCAGCTCGAGCTCATCGGGAGTGGTTCCGCGTGGGAAGCGGCCGGGTCGGTCCTCGCGCAGCGACCGCGCTCGCTCGCCCAGGTACTCGGGATCTGGGGCGTGGTCTTCGGGGCGACCTGGCTCCTCGCGAAGGCGGCCGTGGTGGGGATCGGACTCCCTACCTGGACGGTGCCGCTCGCCGTGGGCATCGCCGCGCTGGGGCTCCCAGCCGTCCTCATCACCTGGTTCATCCAGCGCACGGCCCGGGCCGCGCTCCTCACGACGCCGGCGTTCACACCACGCGGGGGCACTGTGGTCCGAGGGACGATGGCGACGCTCGCGCTCAAGGCGAGTCCGCACGTGTCGTGGCATCGGACGCGGCGGGCTGGGATCGCTGCCGCCGCCCTCCTCGTGCTGAGCCTGTCGACGGTCCTCGTCCTGCGCCAGTTCGGACTCGGCCCCGCGGCCTCCCTGCTCGCGGCCGGGGCGATCCGCGGCGATGCGCGTGTCCTCGTCGCGCAGTTCTCGACCACCGCGAGCGATACCTCGCTCGCGACGGTGGTCGCGCAGGCGATGCGTACGGCCCTCGGACAATCGGAGACGATCCGCCTCGTCACGCCAGCGGAGATCGCGGCCGGGCTCGCCCGCATGACACTGCCACCGACGACCCCGCTCACGACGACGACGGCACAGGAGCTGGCGACGCGCGAAGGGATCCCCCTGCTCCTGACCGGCCAGATCGCCTCACTCGGGAGTGGGTTCGTCGTGAGCGTGAATCTCGTGTCGGCGGACTCCGGGAACGTCCTCACCTCCGTCCAGCGTGGCGCCGATGGGCCAGGGACGCTCCTCGAGGCGATCGATGCGCTCGCGCGGGACCTACGCTCGCGCATCGGCGAGTCCCTGCGCTCGGTGGCACGCGCACCGGGGTTGCAAAGCGCGACGACCGCCTCGCTCGATGCGTTGCGGGAGTACACGCGTGGGGTCGAGATCGGCGACCTGCGGGGCGACTTCCTCGCGGCGATCCCGCTCCTCGAACGCGCCGTGACCATCGACTCCACCTTTGCCTCGGCCTGGCGCAAACTCGCCGTCTATCGCTTCAACGTCGGGGCTCCCGAATCGCAGATCCTCGCCGCGACCGTCGCCGCCTACCGGCATCGGGATCGCAGTGCGGGGCTCGAGCGGTCCCAGATCGAGGCGTATTACCTCGAGCGGCTGAGCACCCGCGAGGCGATGGCCCTCTATGCGAGGACGCCTGGGCTCTCGCAGAACAACCATGCGCTCATGCTCTTCGGTCGCGGGCGGTATGCGGCAGCGGAGTCGGTGGTGACCGCGGAGATCACCGGCGCCCCGGCGGGGCGGCCGCCGATCATCCAACTCTATATCCAGCTCGTGCGGTCGCAGATCCAGCAGGGCAAGGTCGACGCCGCGCGCACGAGTTATGCCGCCATGCGACAGGCCTTCCCTGGGGCGTGGTATACGGAGACGGTCGGCATGTGGCTCGGCTGGTCGGTGGGGGGGATCGATTCCGTGCCTCGCCTGTCGAGTGAGGCGCTGGGATCGACGCATCTCCCGCAACGGGCCAACGGGGCGCAGATGGCGGCGATGTACGCGCTCGCCCGCGGCCAGATCCGTCGCCACGGCCCCCTCTTGGCTTCGATGCTCACCTTCGCGGATAGTGCGGGGTCGGGGATCGATGGTCTCCGGCTGCGGATCGATCACACGGTGGCCCTCGCACGACTCCTCCGTGTGCCGGCGACCGGGATACGCGAATTGGAGACCCTGCGCCGTACCCTTCAGAAGAGCGAGCTCTCGGCCATCGACCGGCATGACCTCGCCTTCGCGATCGCGTTCGCCTATCTGGGAGCGGTCTCGGACGCTACCGCGGCGCTTGAGCGGTATGAGCGAGGCACGACCGAGGAGGAGCGGCTCCTCCAATGGGGGGCCTGGCAGAGCGCGCAGGGGGAGCTCGCACTCGCGCGCGGTGACGCGGCGGGTGCATTGACGGCGTCACGCCGCGCCATCGATGCCGATTCCGGCAACCTGGCGGTGGTGGGGTCGCTGGACCTCGACGATCGCTTCGCGCGGGCCTTCGAGGCCGTCGGCCAACGCGACAGCGCGGTCGCAGTGTTGGAGCGGATGCTCCGCCCTGCCGACCTCAACGGGGCGGGGAGACTGGGAGCGATCTGGCCGGACGCCCTGCGACGCCTGGCGGCGCTGCATGAGGAGCTCGGACGTCCCGCCGAGGCGCGCCGTCGGTACGAGGAATTCCTCCGCCTGTGGCGGGATGCCGACCCCGAACTGCAACCGCAGGTCGCGGAGGTCCGGGCGCGGCTGGCGCTCTTGCCGTCACGGTGAGACGGCGGCGCGCGGACCTCTGGCGAGCCGGTGGGCCAAGTGATATCATAGTGATATCACTTTTCCGGCACCCCTGGAGCCTCCCATGTATCGCGAGCGTCCCTTCCCTGCCCTGAACGGACTCATCACCCTCCTCGTCCATCTCGTCGCCGTGATCGCCGTCGGGTGGTTCATGACCGAGGCGTTCATGCATGGACGGTTCATCGTCGGGGGCATCCACGCGCTCCTCTTCGTCGCGGGGCTCATCGGGTTCGGCGGCTTCTTCATCGTCCATCCCAACGAAGCCAAGGCGCTGGTGCTCTTCGGTACCTACAAGGGGACGGTCAAGACGGACGGCTTCTGGTGGGCCAACCCCTTCATGACCAAGCAGGCGATCTCGCTCCGCGTCCGGAACTTCGAGACGGCGAAGCTCAAGGTGAACGACAACCATGCGAACCCGATCGAGATCGGGGCCATCGTGGTCTGGAAGGTCGTCGATACCGCCGAGGCGCTCTTCGAAGTCGATGACTATCAGCGCTACGTCGCGGTGCAGTCGGAGTCAGCGCTCCGCGCGGTGGCCTCGCACTATCCGTACGATGCGCACACGCCGGGGGAGATCTCGCTCTCTACGCATATGGATGAGGTCTCCCATGCGCTCGAAGCCGCCCTCGCCGACCGGTTGAAGAAGGCGGGGGTCGAGGTCGTGGAGGCGCGGATCTCGCACCTGGCCTATGCGCAGGAGATCGCGGCGGCGATGCTGCAGCGGCAGCAGGCGAGCGCGATCATCGCGGCGCGGCAGAAGATCGTCGAGGGCGCGGTCGGGATGGTCGAGACGGCGCTCGAGATGTTGAGCGCGAAGCAGGTCGTCCAGCTCGACGAGGAGCGGAAGGCGGCGATGGTGAGCAATCTCCTGGTGGTGCTCTGCTCGGAGCGCTCCACGCAACCGGTGGTGAACTCGGGGTCGCTCTACACCTGAGCCGCCCCGTGGCCGAGAAGAAGGCCTTCCTGCTCCGCACCGATCCGGCGCTCCTCGAGGCGTTGCAGCGGTGGGCGGATGACGACCTACGCTCGCTGAACGCGCAGATCGACGTCCTCCTGCGCGCGGCGCTCGCCAAGGCGGGGCGGGCGCCGAAGGGCACGACCTCCCCTCAATCCAAGAAGACCCCATGACCCTCATCCGCACCGTCGTCCTCCTCGTCGCCTCGACTGCCCTGCTGGGGGCGCAATCCGCTGCAGCGCCGCGCTGGGCGCCGCCGCTCGACTCCGTCCTCACCGCCGCGCTCACCCGCACGGCCACGCCGGGTGTGCAGGTGGCGGTCGTCCTCGATGGTCGGCTGGTCTACGAGCGCGCCATGGGACTCGCCGATGCGGAGTCCCAGCGCCCCGCGACGACGCGCACGCTCTTCCGGATCGGCTCGGTGACGAAGATGCTGACCGCCGCGACGCTCCTGGAGCTCGCCGCGGCTGGGAAGCTCGACCCGCAGGCCCCGATCGGACGCTACGTCCCTGAGGTCGCCACGCGGCGCGTGGGGACGGTGACGACGCATCATCTGCTCACACACACCGCGGGCTGGCTCGACAACGCCGTCGCCTATGGCCGGATGGGCGAAGGGGCCCTCGGCGAGGTCTTCCGCGAGGTCACCGACACCCTCTTCTTCACCGATCCCGGGCAGGTGATCTCGTATTCCAATCCGGGGTTCTCGATGGCGGGCTATGTGGCGGAGCGCGCAGGGGAGGCACGCTTCGCGACGCTCGCCGAGCGGCTCGTGCTGCGGCCGGTGGGGATGACGCGCTCGACCTTCCGACCACTCGAGGTGATGACCACCGACTTCGCCCAGGGCCACATGGGGAGCCCGGGCAGTGCGCCGGCGATGGTGCGCCCCTACACGGAGAACACCGCGCAGTGGGCGGCGGGATTCCTCTTCTCGACGGCGGGCGAGCTCGCGCGGTTCACCATGGCCCTCATGCAGGACGGGGAGCTCGATGGGAAGCGCGTGCTCGCCCCAACCACGGTGCAGCGCCTCACGACCGGCTATCAGCCGATCCCCGGTGACTCGACCGCGCGCTACGGCTACGGGCTCGTCATCGGTCGGAAGGACGGCGCGCGAGTTTGGGAACATGGTGGGGCGATCAACGGCTTCGATGCGATGGTGACGATGTGGCCCGAGCGGCGCGCCGCGCTGATCGTGCTCGACAACCGGAGCGGAAGCCCGCTGACGGAGATCGACCGCTTCGTCCGCGAGACGGTCCTGACGCTCCCGCCTCGTCCGACACCGACCGCGGTGACCCCGCGCGTCGGGACCGCGGAGGAGCAGCGTGCGATCGTCGGGACCTATGCGATGGGGGCCACACGCGTCTCGATCGCCACGTCGTCCGACACCCTCCGCTTCACGCAGGGCCCCGTCACCCTCCCGCTCCTCCTCCTCGGAGCGGAGCGGATCCGGGTCCTGCCACCGATGGGGGATCCGATCGACCTCCTGCTGGTACGCGATGGATCGGGTCGGGTGCGGTATCTCCATCAGGGCCTTCGCGCCCTCGCGCGGCAACCATGAGCCTGCCGGATCCCACCAGCGGTGGCCCGATGCACCGGCTCCTCCGGATCCTTCCGTGGGCGATCCTCGCGGTGCACTTGCTCTTCGCCATCGCGATCTACCCGAGCCTCGGCCCGACCGTCCCCACGCACCTCGACTTCGCCGGGACGGTCACGCGCACGCGATCGACCTCATGGCCGGAGTGGTTCGGACTCCCCATGATCGGCGTGGCGACACTCCTCCTGCTCCAGGGGGTCGGCGCGATCCTGCCGCGCCGGCCAGAGCTGTTCAACTTCGCGGAGAAGGAGCGCTTCCTGAGGATCCCGCGTGCCTATCATGGCCCGGTGATCGCCCTGATGCGCGCGACGCTCGATCTGACCGGCGTGATCGTCGCGCTGACTTTCCTCTTCGTGCACCTGATGCTCTGGCGGGCCGGTGATGGGGAGGCGCCGGCGGGGATGCATATCGTCATCCTCGTCCTCTCGGTGGGCACCCTGCCGCTGATCCTGCTGATGACCTCGAAGATCAATACGGCCGTCGAGGAGGCTGAGCGGCGGTGGAAGGCGGACACGCCCTCGCGCTAGGGCGTTCGGGGGTACGAACCTCCGCTCAGCGATACGTCTCGAAGAACCCGGTCCCCCGCCCGCTGACAGGCTGCCCGCCGATCCGCCCCGTGAGCGTCGCGGTCCCCTTCATCTGCACGAGGAAGGTGCGCGCGGCATCTGCTCGGCGTGGGACCAGCGTCCCTTGCTGCCGCATCCGATCGAGCCGCACATCGGACGCCATCGCGTCCTCGATCTCCAGCGCGATGCGAAGGGTGTCGCCCCCGCGGATGTCTTCGAGCAGCGCGCGGCTGGGCACCTGGAGTCGGCGACCCTCCGCCATGACCGTCCGCCCATCTTCATAGCGGATCGCCTTCGGCCGGAAGAGTGAGCGAAAGCCCAGGGAGTCGACGAGATAGACGAAGAGCGGTTCCCGGACATCGTCCGCGCCACTGCGACGCACGCGCCCGTACAGCACGGAGAATTCGCCGAGTCGCGCGGCGCCCCACTCCCACTCCACATCGCGCCAGACGCCCCAGTTGTGATCATGGTAGCCTTGCGCCCCGCTGAAGCGCTCGCAGCGGCGCTCCACGCAGATGGTGCCATCGATCGTCCCACGCAGGGCCGGCACCGCGTATCCGCTCACCAGCGTCGCATCACCGATGGAGGTACCGGGGAAGTACGCACCCGGCGCGGGTGTGAGGGTGAACGCCACCGTCGCCTCGACGCCCGTGCCTTCCTCACGGGCGCGGGCGCGGACCTCATAGCGGCCGTCGGGGAGGACCGTCACGGTGTTCGTCCCCACGGCGAGATCGGCGCGCGTGGTGTCGAGCGTGATCTGTTGCGACGGGACGACCTGCGTGAAGCGCCGCGGCGCG
>JBMTXT010000039.1:0-14973 GCA_049453775.1 Gemmatimonadaceae bacterium
GCTGGGGGCCGAGCTCATGAACTCGACGAGCTCCCCGTAGAAGGGACGCCCGCGGTGCACGGCGTAGAACTCCTCGGCCTGCCGCTTGGACATGTGGATCACGCGGCACGCCTTGAGGGTGAACCCCTGCCCCTCGAGGTGGGCGAGGATCTTCCCCGCCTTGCCGGAGTTGAAGGCGTCGGGCTTGATGATCGAGAAGGTATAGTCGAGAGCCATCGGAGGTTCGGTGAGGATGAGGTGAGAGAACGACGGTCCTACGGGTGAACTACAGGCGCGCCTTGATGAGTTCCACGAAGTCGATCGGCCGCTCCGCGATCCCCATCCCGGCGGCCGCGAAGGCCTCGAGCTTCTCGGCCGCGGTCCCCGAGGAGCCAGAGATGATCGCGCCGGCATGCCCCATTCGACGGCCCGGCGGGGCGGTCTGCCCGGCGATGAAGCCGACCACCGGCTTCTTCATGTGCGTCTTGATGTACTCGGCGGCCTCCTGCTCGTCGGTGCCTCCGATCTCCCCCATCATCGCGATCGCCTTGGTGGCGGGATCCGTCTCGAAGGCCGCGAGGCAGTCGATGAAGTTGGTCCCATTGATCGGGTCGCCGCCGATCCCGACGCAGGTCGTCTGCCCGATCCCTGCGCGGGTAAGCTGGTAGACCACCTCGTAGGTGAGCGTGCCCGAGCGCGAGACCACCCCGACGGGGCCCGGGGTGCAGATGCGGCCCGGGATGATCCCCACCTTCGACTCGCCCGGTGTGATGAGCCCCGGGCAGTTGGGGCCGATGAGGCGGACGCCGCGCTCCTTCACGAAGGGATAGACCTTCGTCATGTCGAGCACCGGGACACCCTCGGTGATGCAGACCACGAGCGAGACGCCCGCCGCGACGGCCTCCATGATCGCATCGGCGGCGAATGGCGGCGGGACATAGATGACGCTCGTGTTCGCGCCGGTGGCCTGCACCGCGTCGGCGACGGTGTTGAAGATCGGCACCGTCCCTTCGAACGTCTGCCCGCCCTTGCCCGGCGTGACGCCGGCGACGACCTGCGTGCCGTACCCCATCATCTGCTTGGCATGGAACGAGCCATCGCGGCCCGTGATGCCCTGGATGACGAGCTTGGTGTCCTGGTTGATGAAGATGCTCATCTCACTTCCCTCCCTTGGCGAGCGCCACGGCCTGCTGGACCGCGGTATCCATGTCGCTCGACGCGGAGAAGCCATTGTCCTTGAGGATCTGCATCGCGATCTCCTCGTTGGTGCCGGTGAGGCGGATGACGATCGGCACCGTGAGCGGATTCGCCTTGGTCGCGGTGACGATGCCGTTGGCGACGTCGTCGGTGCGCGTGATCCCGCCGAAGATGTTGAAGAGGATCGCCTTCACGTTCGGGTCGGCGGTGATGATGCGCAGCGCGTTCACGACCTTCTCGGGGTTCGACGAGCCGCCGATATCGAGGAAGTTCGCCGGCTCGCCGCCGTAGTACTTCACGAGGTCCATCGTCGCCATCGCGAGGCCCGCGCCATTCACCACGCACCCGACATTCCCGTCGAGCTTGATGAAGGTGAGGTTGGCGTTGCGCGCGTCGACCTCGGAGGGCTCCTCGCTCCGCTCATCGCGCAGCGCGGCGATCTCGGGGCGACGGTCGAGCTCGTTGTCGTCGATCACCATCTTGCCGTCGACGGCGACCAGCTCCCCCTGCGGGGTGACGACGAGGGGGTTGATCTCCGCGAGCGAGCACCCGCTCGCCATGAAGGCGGCGTAGAGCTGCTGCATGATCTTGGCCGCCCCGCGCGCGAGCTTCACATCCGAGTAAAGGAAGAAGCCCATGCGCATGGCGTCGTACATCGGGAGGCCGTAGCGCACATCGACCGGGACGTAGAGGATCTTCTCCGGCGTGGAGGCCGCGACCTCCTCGATGTCGATCCCGCCCGCCGCCGAGACCATGAAGACCGGCTTCTTGGTCGCACGATCGACGATGATCCCGACGTACGCCTCACTGCCGATGTCGGCCGCGACGGTGACGAGCACCTGCTCGACGGTGAGTTCCTTGATCTTCATCCCGAGGATCGCGGTGGCCTTCTCCTTCGCCTCCGCCGGCGTCTTGCAGAACTTGACCCCACCGGCCTTCCCGCGGCCGCCGGCATGCACCTGGGCCTTCACCATCACGGGGACGCCGTACTCCTTCGCGATGGCCTCGGCGTCGGCGGGGGAGGTCGCGACGCGGCCCGGCGGGATGTTCACGCCATGCGCGCGGAGGATCTCCTTGGCTTGGTATTCGTGGAGGTTCACACGGACTCCAGAGAGGGGAAATGAGACAGCTTCGAAAGATAGTCAGACGAGGGGGGAGGGTGCAGGGACATCAGGGGGCGGGACGACCGAGGAGGATCCCGAGTTGTCGCCAGGCAGCACCGTATGCCGCCCAGTCGCCGACCTGTCGCGCCGCCTCCATCGCCTCGTAGAGCGCCGCCGCCTCGGCGCGCAGATCCCCTCGCGGTCCGGCGAGGTCGGGCGACGTGGCGGGGGACCGCCCATCTCGCGGCCCGGTCATGCGGTGCGCGTCCTGCGGCGCCGCGCGCACCTCGTCGAGTGTGAGACCGACCCCGACCAAGGCGCCCGTGGCGAAGACGTCGGGCACGAGGGCCATCCACGCGCGTAGGATCGGATCGGGTGCAGCCGGTGGGACGAGGCGCACGGCCCCCGTCATCGCGTCGACCAGCGCGAGGCCGGCCGACCGGTGATATCGAACCACCCCACCGCGATCCGGGAGCGAGTCGGCGAGGGGATACCACTCCCCCTCGATCGCAAGATCGAGGACCCAGAGCGTGCTCCCCTGATGCACAACGAGACGCGGCGCCGGCCCGGGACGGACGAATGGCGCGACCCGTGCGACGCGGGACCAGGGATTCGCTCCCCACACGAGGCCATCATCAGCCTCTCCCCCTGCCATTGCCAGCCGAGGGTTCTGGAGCGCCCACGCCTGGCTCAGGCGTTCGCCCCACGATGCGAGCGGCGCAGCCGCGATCTGTCCCGTCGTGTCCCGCACCACGCGATAGCGCCCGCCGTCAGGGCGAATGACCGCGCCGGCTGGGAGCAACCCTTGCAGGGAGTCGAGCGCCGACGGAGGTCGGTCACCCCCGCTCGGGTGCTCCCCGTGGGCGCGTTGGGTGAACCGCATGCGGGTCGCGGTGTAGGCCGCCTCGCGATCGCGGATCCCACGTGTCGTCGCCCCGAGACTCGGCGCGAAGCTCACGAGGGCCAGGCGCCCCGTAGGTCCGATGACCAGCAGGCTCAACGCCAGAACGAGCGCGACGCGATGAGCCCCCTGCCAGACCGTGGCGATGAAGACCCCGGCGGCCCCCACCGCGACGATCGAACAGGTCAGCAGATACGGGAGGAGCAACCGGTGATCGACCGCCCCGAACCCCTCCGCCGCCCCACTCCCCTCGACGAGCAATTCATACCGCGCCAACCGCCAGTGCCAGGCCACGAGGAGTAGCGCGACCCCGCCGAGCACGCCCAGATGCCGTCGCACCCAGCCGGTGACCACAAGCCGTCCGTCACGGAGGCGGAGGCTGGGCGTCCCGGCATAGAGCGCCACGGTCAGCAGGCTCGCGACCGTGACGATCGCGACGACCGTTTCCCAGAGGGCCCGCTCCACCGGCAGCCCGATCAGGTACCAGGCGATGTCGCGCTCGAGGAAGGGATCGACCTCCCCGAAGCGTACCCCATGGAGTGCGAGCAGGATCTGCTGGCCATCGAGGTCGACACTCGCGAAGAGCGCGCCGATCGCGAGCGCGACGGCCGCCGCCCCGAGCGTGAGCCACCGCATCGGGATCGCCTCTCCGATGCGGAGATTCCCGATCTGCCGCGGCAGCACCACGGAGACGATGGAGTGGCGCACCGCCCACAGGTTCGCGAAGCACACGAGGGCGGCGACCGCCGCGACCATCGTGCGGAGCGAGAGGTCCATCGCGGCGAAGAGGCGCCAACTCGGTCGCACCCCGAGCGCCTCTGCCTGCGCGGCCCCGGCCACGAGCCCCGCCATGCCCCGCCCGACGGCGAGCGCCACGAGGATCCCTGCGACCCACCGCCAGCGGCCGCGCCGCTGGGTCACCTTAGTGCCCGACGCCGGGGGTGACGTCGATCCCCTGCGCGGTCAGCCAGGCCTCGACCTCGCCCCGAATGGTCGCGAGCCGCTCCGCGGAATCCGCCTCGAACCGCATGACGAGGATCGGCTGCGTGTTCGAGCTCCGGATGAGCCCCCATCCCCCCTCGAAGAGGATGCGAACCCCATCCACATCGGACACAGGATAGCGCGCCCTGAAATGGGCGAGGGCATCGCGCACGACCCCTTCCTTCCGGTCATCGGCGCAATCGATGCGCAGCTCGGGGGTCGAGACCAAGCGCGGCACATCGGCGAGCAACGCCTTCACCGACTGCTTGGCGTCGGCGACGATCCGCAGCAGCCGCGCGGCCGCGTAGAGCGCATCGTCGTGCCCATAGAAGCCCTCGGTGAAGAACATGTGGCCCGACATCTCGCCGGCGATCGGCGCATGCAGCGCCTTCATCTTGTCCTTGATGAGGGAGTGGCCGGTCTTCCACATCACCGGCGTGCCGCCGGCCTGCGTGATCCCGTCGGCGAGGGCCTGCGAGCACTTCACGTCGAAGATGATCGACTGCCCCTTCCCTGTCCGCGCGAGCACGTCGCGCGCATAGAGCAGGAGGAGGTAGTCCCCCCAGACGATCGTCCCCTCCTCATCGACGAGGCCGATGCGATCGGCATCGCCATCGAAGCCGATCCCGAGCTGGCTCCCAGTGGACTGCACCGACGCGATGAGATCCTGGAGATTCGCCTCGACCGTCGGGTCGGGGTGATGGTTCGGGAAGGTGCCATCGCTCTCGGCGAAGAGCATCGTCGCCTGCACGCCGAGGGCGGTGAAGAGCTGTGGGGCGACGATCGCGCCCGCGCCATTGCCACAGTCGATCACGACCTTGAGATCACGCGGAAGGGGCCCGATCCGCGCCACGATGTCTGTCACATAGCGATCGACGATCGCCTCGTGCCGGACCGTCCCCTGCCCCGCCGGGAATGTCCCCGCCTGGATCAGGTCGCGCAGCCGCGTGATCCCCTCGCCATGCAGCGAGCCCGTCCCGATGCAGCACTTGAAGCCGTTGTACTCGGGTGGGTTGTGTGACCCCGTGATCTGGATCCCCGCCGCCACCGGGAGGTGGTGCAGGCTCCAATAGAGCAGCGGGGTCGGCACCTCGCCCACGTCGATCACATCGACGCCGCTCGCGGTGAGCCCCTTCACCAACGCGTCGCGCAGCGCCTTCCCGCTTGGCCGGTTGTCGCGCCCGACGGCGACCGCTCCGGAGACACCGCGCTCCACCATGATCAGCGGATAGGCGCGGCCGATTGCCTCCGCGGCCTCCACGGTGAGGTCCTTGCCGTAGATGCCGCGGATGTCGTACTGGCGGAAGATCCCTGGGGCGATCACCGCGGCGCGGGGACGGAGAGGATCATCGGGTCCACCGGATGCGGCGCGAAGGTCGAGCGCGCCGTGAGCGGGGTGATCTGTCCCGGGAGGATCCCGAGGGCGATGATGAGCACCGCGGCCACCACCATCACCGTCCGCGTCATCGGGCCCGCGACGGGGATCTCCGCCGCTCCCTCGGCGCGCGGCTTCATGAACATCGCGCGCAGGATCGAGAGATAGTAGCCCGCCGAGATCACCGAGGTGAGGACGACGATCACCGAGAGGAGCACCAACCGACCCGGGGAGGCGATCGCCGCGGAGAGGAGGTACCACTTGGCGAAGAAGCCCATCCCCCCGAAGACCGGGAAGCCGAGGAAGGCGAGGAGGTAGATCGCCATCCCTACGGCAAGCCAGGGGCGCACCGTCCAGAGCCCTTCATAGGCGGCGATCGGCGCATCGGTCTCACCCGCCGGCTGCAGCGCCCCGACCACCGCGAAGGCCCCGAGCGTGGCAAGGGTGTACGCCATGAGGTAGAAGGTCACCGCCCCACTCGCGACAGCGGTCCCCGCCGTGACCGCGACGAGGAGGTACCCCGAGTGCACGATGCTCGAATAGGCGAGCATCCGCTTGATGTTCGTCTGGGAGAGCGCGACGACGTTGCCCACGACCATCGTGACGATCGCGATCCAGGCCACCGCGTTCGCCCAGAGGCCGTAGACGCTGTAGAAGGTCTCGTACCAGATGCGGAGGAAGGTCGCGAAGGCGGCGGCCTTGACCGACGCCGCCATGAAGCCGGCGATCGGCGCGGGGGCGCCATCGTACACGTCAGGCGCCCACATGTGGAAGGGGACCGCCGCCACCTTGAACGCCAGGCCGATCAGGAGGAGCCCCATCCCCACGAGGAACATCGGGTCGAGGGCGAGGGAATGCCGGATCAGGGCGGCCGCGATCTCCTGGAGCCGGGTCTCCCCCGTCGCCCCATAGATCAGCGCCATGCCGTAGAGCAGAAACCCGGTCGCGAACGCCCCCAACAGGAAGTACTTGAGCGCTCCCTCCGCAGCCCGCGCGCTCCGGCGATTCAAGCCGGCGAGCACGTAGACCGCGACGGACATGATCTCGATCCCAAGGAAGATCACCATCAGGTCACGCGCCGCCGCGAGGATCATCATACCGGAGGCGGCGAAGAGCACGAGCACGTGCGACTCGGGATGCTTGATCCCATCGCGGGCATGCTGCTCGGTAGAGATGGCGATGGTGCCGAGCGCCCCAAGGAGGATCACGAGATCCATCGTCCACCGGAACCCGTCCATCGCGATAGGACCATCGGTGACGGTGGCCCCGCGGAGCGCGGTCGCGATCACCGAGCCGATGGTCAGGACGAGGAGCGCCATCGCCCCCCGCCCGATCAGACGCTGATGGCCGTCCGAATCGGGCCGCCAGGCGGCGGCGAGGAGGAGCAGGATCGCTCCTCCCATGAGGGTGAGGTCCGGGAGGAGGGCCGCCAAGAGCTGCGACGGCACGGCGAGATCGTATGTCATGGGCGGCCTCCGACGCGCTGCGCATTGGATACGGCGACATCGACCGCGCGCACCAACCGCGCCGCGGCCGCCTCGGTCTTTTGCAGGACCGGCTTCGGATAGACGCCCAGCCAGAGGATGCCGATGAGGAGCGGGGTGATGAGCCCGATCTCACGCCAGTTCAGGTCGAACCCCTTGAGCGCCAGGTTCTCGGGCTTGGTCAGCGGGTTGTAGATGACCCGCTGCACCGCCCAGAGGAGGTAGGCCGCCGCGAAGATGACGCTGGTCGCGGCGATCACCGCGTGAACCGGCTTGGTGGTGAACGACCCGAGGAGGACGAGGAACTCGCCGACGAATCCATTCGTGCCGGGCACACCGATCGAGCTGAGCGAGACGATCGTCAGACAGACCGCGAAGACCGGCATCACCTTGGCGAGTCCGCCGAAGTCGGCGAGCTGCCGCGTGTGCCGCCGCTCATAGATCATCCCGATCAGGAGGAAGAGCGCCCCGGTCGAGATACCGTGGCTGATCGTCACCATCAACGCCCCCTGCATCGCCTCGACCGTCATCGCGAAGATGCCGAGCATCACGAATCCAAGGTGCGAGACCGAGGAATAGGCGACGAGCTTCTTCACGTCCGGCTGCACCAGCGCGACCAACGCCCCGTAGACGATCCCGATCACCGCGAGGGCCAGGATCACCCCACGGACCGTCGGGTGCATCGCGACCTCCGGGAAGAGCGGGACCGCGAATCGGACGAAGCCGAAGGTCCCCATCTTGAGCATGATCGCGGCCAGGATCACCGAGCCAGCGGTCGGGGCCTCGACGTGCGCATCGGGGAGCCAGGTATGGAAGGGCCACATCGGGACCTTCACCGCGAAGGCGAGCGCGAAGGCTCCGAAGAGCCAGAACGCCCCGACCACCTGCGTCGACCGCGACATCTGCAGGATGGCGTCGTAGGAGAAGGTCGGCGCACCGGTCGACTCCCCCGCCAGCAATCCGAGCCAGACGATTGCCACGAGCATCAGGAGCGAGCCGACCATCGTATAGAGGAAGAACTTGAGGCTCGCGTAGAGGCGGCGCTGGCCGCCCCAGACCCCGATGATCAGATACATCGGGACAAGCATGACCTCCCACATCACGTAGAACAGCACGAGGTCGAGCGCCATGAAGACGCCGAGCATCCCTGTCGTGAGGACGAGGAGCAGGGCGTAGTAGCTGTGCGTGCGGTCCCGGACGCTCGTCCAACTGCCGAGCACCGCGAGCGGCATGAGGAGCGTGGTGAGGAGCACGAGCATGAGCGCGATGCCGTCCAACCCGACTGTGAACCGGATCCCCCACTGCGGGATCCAGGGCAGATCGACCATCGCCTGCCAGGCGACGTTGGTCACGTCGACGCTCCACCAGAGCCCGAGCGAGAGCACCGCCTCGGTTACGAAGACGAACAACGCAGCGCGCCGCGCCTGCTGCATCTGCGTCAGCGCGTCCTGCCCGCGCGCGTTGATCCCCTGCACCGCCACGAGCGCCGCGCCCAGCAGCGGGAGCGCGAGCAACACGGGGAGCACCCACCCGTTGTAGCCGATCCCGTCGAGAAAAGCCGTCATCGTCAGGGCCTCAGCGGAAGGAGAAGGCGGAGAGGATGGTGACCGCCCCGAGGACGATCACCCAGGCGTACGTCCCCACGCGCCCGGTCTGCAGCTGCGAGCCCACCCACCCGAGACCGCGAATCAGATACGCGCTCCCGTTGACGAAGAGCCCATCGATGACTCCGGTGTCGAGCCCCTTCCACAACACGGTGCGCGAGACGCCGAGCGTCGGCTGCACGACGGCCCGATCGTAGGCCTCGTCCACATACCACTTGTTCGCGAGGGTCTTCTCGAGCCCGACCTCCGCGGGGGCCTCCACCGCCGGGACGAGCGCAGCCGGCTTGCAACGGGCCCAGGCGAGCGCGATCCCGACCACGGCGATCGCGACCGCGGTCCCGATCAGGGCGTACTCGGTGGCATGCGAGAGGTGTGGGGTCTCCCCGAGCGTCACCTGCAGCGTCGCCTCCCCGACCACCGGCTCGAGCCAATGATGGAGGATCTCCGCCATCCCCCCGCCGAAGAGCTTCGGGAGGTTCACGAACCCACCGACGGCCGAGAGGATGCCGAGGACCACGAGCGGACCGGTCATGATCCAGGGGGCCTCGGCGAGATGCGGACGCTCCGCCTCCCCGGTGCGGTTCGGCCCATGGAAGGTGTAGAGCATCATGCGGGTCATATAGACCGCGGTCATAAGCGCCGCGGCGAGGCCGAGCGCGTAGATCCCGTAGAGCACCACGCTCCCCGGGATCCCGAGCCAGGTGGCCTCGGCGAGTGTCGACTGGTGCGTGCGCGCGAAGACCGCCGCGAGGATCTCGTCCTTGGAGACGAAGCCCGAGAGGGGCGGGATCCCGGCGATCGCCAGCGTCGCGATCCACATCAGGGTCGCGGTCACCGGCATGAAGGCCCTGAGCCCCCCCATGTTGCGCATGTCCTGCGCGTCGGCATGGTTGTGCGTCGCGTGGAAGGCGCGGTGCATGGCGTAGATCACCGAGCCTGACCCGAGGAAGAGGAGCGCCTTGAAGAAGGCGTGGGTCATCAGGTGAAAGACACCCGCGGTGTACGCCCCCACCCCGACGCCGACGAACATGTAGCCGAGCTGCGAGACGGTGGAGTACGCGAGGACCTTCTTGATGTCCCACTGCTTGAGGCCAATCGTCGCCGCGAAGACCGCGGTCAGGACGCCGACGACCGCGACGGTGAGCTGCGCGACCGGGGCCAGGGAGAAGAGCGCCGCACTGCGCGCGATCATGTAGACGCCGGCGGTGACCATCGTCGCGGCGTGGATGAGCGCGGAGACCGGGGTCGGGCCCGCCATCGCGTCGGGGAGCCAGACGAAGAGCGGGATCTGCGCCGACTTGCCGGTCGCCCCGAGGAAGAGGAAGAGGCAGATCGCCGTGACGAGCGCGCCGCCGAAGACGAGCTCCGTGGCACCGGCCCGGACCCCCTCGTAGCTCAGCGTGCCGAGGTTCGCGAAGAGGAGGAACATCGCGACGAGCATCCCGAAGTCGCCGATGCGGTTCACGATGAAGGCCTTCTTGCCGGCATCGGCGTTGGCCTGCTCGCTGAACCAGAAGCCGATCAAGAGGTAGGAGCAGAGCCCCACCCCTTCCCACCCGACGAACATCAGCGGATAGCTGGCCCCCATCACGAGGATCAGCATGAAGAAGACGAAGAGATTGAGATACGCGAAGTAGCGCGGGTATCCCGGATCGTCCTGCATGTAGCCGACGCTGAACAGATGGATCAGCGTCCCGATCCCCGTGATGATGAGCATCATCACCATGGAGAGCTGGTCCAGCTGGAAGGCGACGTCGAGCGCGAGCGCCCCGGTCGGCATCCACTGGAAGAGGGTCATCACGTAGGGCGCATGCATCCCCTCCCCCGCCCCGCGCATCGCGAAGAAGACGGCGAGGGTGAGGCCGAAGGCGGCGAGCAGGACCCCGGGGCCGATGAGCGAGACGAGCCCGGCCGCCGGATGCCGCGCGTGGTGGCCGTCGTCCTGTCCGTGGTCGTGATGGGCCGCCTCGTGCGCGCCATCGTGCCCATGCTCGGCATGGTGATGCCCACCGGCGGAGGGGTCCGCCGGCCCGGGGGTGGCCGCCGCGCGCAACGAGAGCAACCCGTTGACGAGGAAGCCGAGGAGCGGAAGGACCGGGATCAGCCAGGCGAAGCGCGCGACCGTATCGGCCAAGGGGTGCCCCGTGGGGGGAAGTTCGGTGTGCATCAGCCTTTGAGCAGGTTGATGTCGTCGAGGTGCACCGTCTGGCGGTGCCGGAAGATCGAGATGATGATCGCGAGGCCCACCGCGGCTTCCGCCGCCGCCACCGTCATCACCATGATCACGAAGACCTGCCCTGTCGCCCCGTAGAGCTTTGAGAGCGCGACGAACGATAGGTTGACGGCGTTGAGCATGAGCTCGACGCACATGAAGAGGATGATCGCATTGCGCCGGGTGAGGACCCCGACGACGCCGATCGTGAAGAGGACCGCCGAGAGGAGGAGGGACTCAGCGAGCATCGGTCGCCCCCCGCTTCCGCCCGAGGACCACCGCCCCGGCGATCGCCGTGAGCAGGAGGATCGAGGTCAACTCGAAGGCCAGAAGATGCTCGCGGAAGAGCGCGTCGGCGATCGGACCGATCACGCCCCCCGGCTGGTCGACCTGCTCGAGCGCAGCGGCGGCCCGCGGGGTCAGCTGCGCGGGGAAGCGTGCCCGGACCAACACCGCGACCTCCGCGAGGAGAGCGAGCCCGACCGCCCCCGCGGCGAGGCGCCCGCCCTGCCCTCGGATGTCCGCCAACTCGCTCGGATGCCCGAGGTTCAGCAGCATCACCACGAAGAGGAAGACCACCATGATCGCGCCGGCATACACCAGCACCTGGATCGCCCCGATGAACTGTGCATCGAGCATCAGGTAGAGTGCGGCGAGGCAGAACATGACGTTCACCAGCCAGAGCGCCGCGGCCACCGGACTCCTCCGCGTCACGAAGAGCAACGCCGAGGCGATCGCGATGAGTCCGAAGAGGTAGAAGTGAAACGAGTAGAACAGCGGGTGGAACGTGTTGTCCATCTCACTCCCCTCGCGGGTCAGCGGGATCCCACAGGGTGCTCACCGGATGGGTCTGCGCGGTCAACCGCTCCAGGTCGTAAACGAAGCGCGCCCGGTTGAACTCGGCGTTCTCGTAATGCCGCCCGAGGTGGATCGCCTCCTCCGGGCAGACCTCCTGGCAGTAGCCGCAGAAGATGCAGCGGAACTCGTCGATCTCGAAGACGAGGGGATACCGATTCCCCACCTCATCCTCGCCCGGGACGAGTTTGATGCAGTTCGCCGGGCAGACCGTCGGACAGAGGCCACAGGCCACGCATTTGGCCTTCCCGTCCTCGGTCGTCAGCATGCGATGCGTCCCGCGCCACCGCGGGGAGAGATCCCACTTCTCCTCGGGATATTGGATCGTGACGCGATGCGGGTCGACGAGATGCTTGAGCGTGAGGGCGAGCCCCTTGAGCGTGGCCCGCACGTAGCTCACCTCGCCCACGGGCCGCTCCATCACCTTCACCTTGATGGCCATTAGCGAACCTCCCCTGCCGCGATGGATGACCGGGCCGCGGCGACGGCGCGCAGGCGCTCGACGCGCACACGATCCAGTCGCGACGAGGCCGGGCTGATGAGCCGCCCCCGGTCGAGGATGACGAAGAGCAATCCCATGAGGACCACGTTCATGCCGAGGAAGGCGAGCAGGTACGGCGTGCTCCCCCGGGCCACCCCCGCCAGATCAAGGAGCAGCATCCCCGCGGAGACGATCACGATGTAGACCAAGGCGACGGGCAGCATGAACTTCCACCCGAGCGACATCAGCTGGTCATACCGGAACCGCGGCAGGGTCCACCGAATCCAGATGAAGAAGAACATGCACGCCGCGATCTTGGTCGCGAAGACCGCGAAGGTCGCGAGCGCCTTGCCCACCGTCGCCGGACCCGTCGTATCCCAGTCGGTGAATGGGATATCCCACCCCCCGAGGAAGAGCGTGACGAACATCGCACTCGCGGTGAGCATGTTCGCATACTCCGCGATAAAGAACATCGAGAACTTCATCGCACTGTACTCGCTATGATACCCGGCGATCAGCTCCGACTCCGCCTCCGCCATGTCGAAGGGCACCCGGGTGGTCTCCGCGAAGGCCGACACCATGAAGACGAAGGCCGCCACGGAGAGGAGGACGACGTTCCAGCCCCCCGCCTGCTGCTGGGCTACCACCTGCGGCAGTGAGACGTTCCCCACCGCCAGCAACACGGCGACCACGCTGAGCCCCATCGCGACCTCGTAGCTCACCATCTGCGCTGAGGCGCGAAGGCCGCCGAGCAACGAGTACTTGTTGTTCGAGGACCAACCCGCGAGGACGATCCCGTAGACGCCGAGCGAGGTGATCGCGAGGGGATATAGCACACCGATCGGCGCATCGGCGACGATCAGGTCGACCTTCCCCCAGGGCGTCGGGAGCGGCGCGCCGAAGGGGATCACCGCCCAGGCGGTCAGCGCCATGGTGAAGGCGATCGCCGGCGCGAGCAGGAAGGTGGGCTTGTTCACATCGCCCGGCATCGACTCTTCCTTGACGAAGTTCTTCACCCCGTCAGCGAGCACCTGGAAGAGCCCCCACGGCCCCACCCGATTCGGGCCATGCCGGTCTTGGATCCAGGCGGAGACCTTCCGCTCGGCCAGGGTCGAGTAGGCGACGACGACCATGTAGAGGGTGAAGACGACGAGCATCTTCACCACCGTCGCGATCAGGAAGGGCCAGAGCCCTGGTTCGAGTTGCATCGGATCGAGCGGCATCAGGCGGCCCCCACCGTGGCGTCAGCGAGGAGCGCGCCGCGCAAGCCGAGGGTCTCATATGAGAGCCCACGGAAGGCCGGCTCTGCCGCCGCGAGCGCCGCGAAGGCCGCGCTTGGCAGGTGGCAATCCTCGCTCGGGGCCCCGAGCGCCGTCGCCAGGTCCGCGAGAGCGTACCAGCTCGGACGGGCGAGCCCGGGAGCGGCCTTCGCCTGGAGGAAGCGCTGCACGCGGCCACGCAGGTTCGTGAAGGTCCCCTCCTCCTCCGCCGTGTTCGCGATGGGGAGGAGCACATCCGGGGCGAACCCGACGGGGAGCGTCGTGCCGACGACGATGACGGCCCCGGCGCGGCGCACGGCCGCCAGATCGACCCCCTCCAGCGTATCGTCGGCGAGGATCAGCAGGTCGCCATCGCGCAGGCCGGCGAGCAGATCGCCATCGCGCCGCGCGAAGCCCAGACGCTCCGCACCGGTCACATTCGGCGCCCGATCGGCGCGCAACGAGAGGTCGTCGACACCGGGGAGCGGGGCCTCGGGGCCCGTCGCGCACCGGAAGACCCCTTCCGCGCCGGTCTTCGTGATGATTCGCTTGAGGAGGAAGAGCGCCTCATTCGAAAGCCGCGGGCTCGCGACCACGTAGGCCCGCCGTCCCTCCGCGAGGCGCGCCGTCTCGCGGACCGCGATCGACCAGTCAACCGGCGACAGCACATCGTGGAGCCGGATGGCGGGGGATTCGATCCGATCCGGTCGATTCATCCACCGATAATCGAGCCGCCCCACATCGCACAGGTAGAACTGATTGACGGCGTCGTTGGCGCGCGGCTTCTGCCGGACCACGACGTTGTCACGGGTCTCGAGGATAGTGTTGCACCCCTGCGAGCAACCCGTACAGACCGAGGCGGTCCGGTCAAGCTCCCAGGCGCGCGCCTTGTTCAGGAAGTCCTTGGAGACGAGGGCGCCCACCGGGCAGAGGTCGATCACGTTCGCCGCCCAGGGCTGGGTGAGCCCTTCGTCGCCAGTGCGCGCGATCATCGCGCGATCGCCGCGCTCCGAGACGCAGAGCACCGGGGCCTCGTGGACGTCGTCCATGAAGCGGACGCACCGGGTGCACAGGATGCAGCGGTTCGCGACGAAGAGCACGTCCCCGCCGAAGTCCTCGACGGGATTGAAGCGCTTCGGCTCCCGGTAGCGGGAGTCCGCGCGCCCTTCCTGGAAGGTGTAGTCCTGGAGCTCGCACTCCCCGGCCTGATCGCAGATCGGACAGTCGAGCGGGTGATTGATCAGCAGCAACTCGAGCACGCCCTTCCGGGCCTCGAGCGCCTTCTCGGAGAAGACATGCACCACCTGCCCGTCCGCCGCCGCCGTGGCGCAGGAGGGGGCGAGCTTCGGCATCTTCTCCACTTCGACGAGGCACATGCGGCAGACGCCCGCCACCGGGAGCCCCGGATGGTAGCAGTAGTGCGGGACGAGGACCCCCGCCGCCTTCGCCGCCTCGAGGATCGAGGTCCCCTCGGGCACGCTCACCGGGCGCCCCTCGATCGTCAGGTTCACCATCTTCACGTCGGCCACTTATCCCCCCACC
>JBMTXT010000040.1:0-14844 GCA_049453775.1 Gemmatimonadaceae bacterium
GGGGAATCGGCCACCATCGTCGAGAAGACGGTCAGCGAATCCGCCCACGCCCGCTGCCGCTCGGCACTGCGTCCCACCCCCAACACCACGAGCAACGCGACGAGGACCGCCGAGAGCCGACGCACGCGATCGCCGAGCAACTCTCCGCGCTGCACCAGCACGGCGGCGAGGAACCCGATGGTGAGTGAGGGGAGGAAGAGCGTCCGCTCGGCGAGGAGCACCCCGGTCGGGAAGAGGAGGTTCGAGGTCGTCAGGTGGGTGATGGGGAAGACGGCGAGCCCGACGACCAGCGCGGCATCGCGCCGCGACCAGGCGCGGCGGCTCACCCACCCCCATCCCAGGAGGAGCAGGAGCGCGAGGAGATGCTCCGCGCCGAAGGAGGTGCGCACCGGGAACTGCGGCGGCGCGTAGTCCGCATAGAGCCGAGCGGGCCAGACGAGGAGCCGGAGCACCTCGGGCCAGAGCGCCGTCGCCGCGAGGAGCCGTTCCCCATGCGAGAGCCCCCACCAGGCGAAATGGGGCCCGCCGCGGAACGCGCCGAGGACGATGTAGCGGATGAGAAGGAAGGCGAGCGCCTCCCAGACCAGCACCCGGGCCAAGAGCCACCCCCGCGACGCATCGGCGCCGGCGAGGACCGAGCCCTGGCGCCGCCACACGAGCTCCACGACCAGGAGGAGCGCGGGGAGGACGATCGCATGTTCCTTGGAGAGCAGCCCTATGGCGTAACAGAGCGCGACGAGGGCGACGGTGCGCGGGCGGAGCGATCCCCCGCGGCGATCCCGCCCGTACGCGACCAGGGCCCCGAGGACGGCGATCCCCACCAGGAGCTCGGCCTGACCGACGACATTCCCGACCGCCTCGACATGGACGGGGTGGACCGCCCAGAGGGCGGCGCCGACGACGGCGGCGCGTGGTCGCACGAACTGGCGGAGCAGCGCGAGGCAGAGGAGAGCGGCCACGGTGGCGAGCAGGATGCTCACGGCGTGGAAGACCATCGGGTTCCCCCCACCGATCGCCCACTGCACCCCGAAGCCAAGGAGGACCATCGGCCGGTAGAGATCCTGGAGGAACCCGTCCATCGACCAATAGGGCTGTCCGAAGAGCTTCCAGAGCGCCGTCCAGTCCTTGATCCGCGGGTTGTCGAGGACGATCGCCACATCGTCGTAGGCGAAGCCGTTCGTTAGCCCCGTGATCGACGCCGCCAGGGTGAGGCAGGCGATGAGCAGCGCCGCGCCGCGCCACGTCTCGAGCCATGCCCCGAGCAGCCGCCCCGGGCGCCGCTGATTATCCTCAGGGAGCGGTGGTGCCGTCATCGCCGCCAAATCTATCGCTCCCTCGCGACGCCTTCGTGCCCTCCTCCGACCACGACCTCCTGCGGGGCCCGCTACCCATCACCTCGCAGGTGATCATCCCCGCGCACGAACTCGCCTTCCAGGCGACACGGGCGGGCGGGCCCGGCGGCCAACATGTGAACACGAGCAGCACGCGCGTCGAACTCACCTGGTGCATCGCGACCTCGGGCGCGCTCACGGACGTCCAACGCGAGCGCCTCCTCACCCGCCTCGCCACTCGTCTGGACTCCACCGGCACCCTCCGCATCGTCTCGGCGGAGACCCGGAGCCAACGACAGAATCGCCTCCGGGCCCTCGAGCGAATGGCCGAGACCGTCGCCGCCGCGCTCAGGGTCCCTAAGGTGCGCAAGCAGACGCGCCCCACGCGGGGATCGGTGGAACAGCGCTTAGCGGAGAAACGGCACCAGACGGAGCGGAAGGCGAGCCGCCGCTGGCGCGGCGAGGAATGAGCGGCGCCACGCGCGCCGATCGCCGGTCGCGGCGCGACCCCTTCGCGCCGCGAATCGCCGAGGAGCACGGCGGGGTCGCCCAACGCGACCACCAGCGCCCCGAGCGCCGCGGCTCGGCGCCCCTCCAACTGGGCGAGCCGTAGCCGCTCATCGAGGAGGGCGCGCTCACGGAGGTTCACGATCAGCAATGCGCTCGCCCCGGTCTCGAAGCGACGCTGCTCCGCCGCGAGCAACGCCTCGGTCCCGAGGATCACCCGCCGCTGCCCTTCGAGCTGCCCCTCGACCCCGCGCAGCTCGACCGCCGCGCGATCGACCGTGAGCGCGACGTCCCGTCGGATGCGGTCCCGCTCCCACCGGAGCTGGGCGGCCCGCGCCTCAGCCGAGCGCCACCGACCGAACTCCCGCCGCGCGAGGAGCGGCAGGCGCGTCGAGATCCCCGCCTTGTAGTCCTCCCCACGCAGGTCGAGCGCCCCGGTGCTCCGGCCTGCTCCCAGCCCCGCGACCTCGACGTTCGCGGAGGGGATCACCGAGACCAGCGCGAGCCGACGCTGCGCATCGGCTTGGAGCCACCGCACCTGCGCCTGCTGCACCGCGGGATGCCGATCGATCGCACCCGCGAGGGTGAGTCGTGCCACCGTGCGGGTCATCTCAGCGGGGGCACTCGTGGCCGGGAGGGCGATCGGCTCCCCCTGGCTCCCCCAGAGATAGCCCGTGACCACGAGGCGCGCCGCCTCACGCGCGGCTCGCGCATCGGTCGCGAGGACCCGCCGCCGTTCCCACTCCGCGAGCGCCTCGACGCTGTCGATCGCGGCCCCCGCCCCCGCGATCACCCGCTTGCGCACCGCCTCGAGGCGGAAGGCCGCGAGCGCGACCCCCTCCTCGGCGATCCGCAGCCGCGCCTCCGCCTCCCACCAGCTCCCCCAATCGCGCGCCGCCCCCTGCAGCAACCGGGCGATCGCGAGGTCGCGATCGGCATCGGCGCCCTGATCGGCGAGCTCCGCCTGCCGCAGCGCGGTCCGCCGCTCATCGGTGACGAGCCGGGGACCGATCGGGAGACTGACCCCCGCCGAGAGGAGCCCCTGCCCCGGCGTCTTCCGCTCGGGATTGATGATCTCCCCCGCCGCGAGCTCCCACCCCGCCTTGAAGTCGAGCCCCCACGGCGTCGGGATGGTGAGACGGGCATCGAACTCATCGAAGTACCCGATGCCGTTGAAGCGCTTGAGATCCCAGGTGGCGGAGATGGAGGGATCGAACCCGCCGCGCGCGGCACGCAGCTCCTGTGCGACCTGCCGCCGCTGCTCGAGCGCCTGCTGCGCGAGCGGATGCGTGGCCCGCACGCGCGCCAGGAAGGCCTCGAGCGAGAGCGCATCCCCCCCCTGTGCCGCGACCGGGCGGGACACGACGCATCCGACGAGGAGCGCGACGACAGATGACGCCCACCCCATCCGCGCACCTCCCCGCCACATCAGACGGCCCGTCATGGCGCCTTGGCGCCACCCGCGGCCGCTTGGGCCGGCAACGCCGGCGGGAATCCATTGAGCGTCCGCCAGATCTCGAAGCCGACGGTGACCTCGCGCAGGAGCGCCCACCCGCGTGCGCCCGACCCGATGCGCAGTTCCTCCGGCCACGGTTCATCCTCGGGATCGGCCTCGACCAACACCCGGTACGCCCCGGTCGCCGACGCCACCTCGTCGATCACCGCCACCTGCCCACCGAAGGTCCCCACGGCGACGCTGGGCCACCCACTGAACTGCACCGCGGGCCATCCGTCGAACTCGATGCGGACCTTGTCCCCGAGACGAAGCAATGGGACATCGCGTGCCCGGACCAGGAAGCCGACGGCGAGCTGCGCCTCGTCGGGCTGGATCGTCGCGACCGCCTCCCCCTCCTTCACGACCTCCCCAACCCCGGCGCGGAGCGCGCGCACCACGATCCCGTCGCGCGGCGACCGCACGACGAGGAGGTCGCGGCGCCCTTCGAGGTTGTCGCGCCCCGACTGCAGCTTCGCCACCTCAGCCGCCCCCTCCGCCGCCTCGGCCAGCGTCCCGTCCCGATCGGACTCGACCTTCGCGATCTTCTCCGCGTATTCCGCGTCGACGCCGCGCCGCTCAGCCTGCGCCGTGTTGAGGGCCGCCCCCTGCTCGACCGCGAGCGCGGAGGCGCGCTGCGCCCGCTGGCGTGCGCCCTCGAGCTCGAGCTCGGACTGCAACCCATCACGGACGAGCGTCGCGGTCCGCACGAGTTGCACCGCGGCAAGGGAATCCTCGAGCCGCGCGGCTCCGAGGGTCGCGCGGAGCTGCGTGATGCGATTGTCCGCCTTCTGGCGCGCGGCGACCCAGGCGCTGTCGAGCGCCCGCAACTGCCGCGTGAGGGCCGCCGCCTTGCTCCGCTTGGCCTCCACCGCCACCTCCTTCTGCCGTACCTGCTCCGCCGCGCGCTCGAGCACGCGCGGATCGAGATAGGCGTCCTTCGCCTCCGTGAGGGTGACGATCGGGTCCCCCGCCTTCACGACGGCGCCCTCCTGCACGTACCAGCGCACGATGCGCCCACCGACCGCGGCCACCGCCTGCTGCGGACGGGCCATCGGATCGAGCGCGGTCACCTCCCCATTCGCCTGGATGTTCTGCTGCCACGGGAGGAAGGCGATGAGGATCAGCAGGAGGCCCATCCCCCCGAGCCACTGGGCCAGACGACGGAAGGAGGGCTGCTTCGCCAAGAGCTTGACGCTATCGAGCTCCGCGCCAGCGTCGGTGATCGGATCGAGATTGCCAGCCATCAGAGCACCCGCCGTTCGGTGGAGAGGAGCGCCGCCACCTGCGGGCTGCGCGCGGCCTCCGACCAGGGGGCGTGGAGCTGGAGGCGCCCGTCATCGAGGACGAGCACCCGATCGCTCAGGGCCAACAGGTCCTGGGAGTGCGCGACGATCACCAGGGTCCACGGGGCCGACCGGTCGGTGAGCGCCGCGATGAGGGCGCGGCGCGCCTCCGGTTCGACGGTCGCGAGGCATTCATCGATGAGCAGGAGACGCGGCCGCGACGCGATCGCGCGGGCGATCAAGAGGCGCGTGCGCAACGTCGAGGGCAACCCGCGGCCGCCCCCCGCGAGCGGGGTGCGCAGGGCGAGCGGTAAGCGCTGCACCTGATCGGCGGCGCCGACGACGGTCAGGGCCGCGAGCACCTCCGCCGTGCCCACAGACGAGCGCCCGAGGGTGATGTTCTCCTCGACCGTCCCCTCGAAGAGATCGGCGTCATTGAGCAGGAGCCCGACGCGGTCGCGCACGGTGGCCGAGTCGAGATCGCGGAGACTCAAGCCATCGATCTGCACCGTGCCCTCATATCCGGTGAGGAGCCCCGCGAGGACCGCGAGGAGTGTCGACTCCCCCGATCCGTCAGCGCCGGTGACGGCGATCCGCTCCCCGGGCGCCACGGCGAAGGTGAGGTTCGCGAGCGCCGACCGCTCACTCCCCGGATAGCGATAGCTGAGGCCATCGACCTGTAAGGCCACCCCGCCGCTCCGCGCCGGGATCGCCAACCCGACCGCCGGCTCCACGGCGAGATCGGTGACCCCCCCGAGCTTGTACACCGAGGTCATCACATCATAGACCTCCGCGAGCGACCCAACGAGCTTCTCGATCCCGGCGAGGACGGTGACGATCACCAACTCCGCCGCGACGAACTGCCCCAGGGTGATCTGCCGGTCGATCACGAGCACGCTGCCGAGGACCAGGAGGGCGCCGGTGACGAGGGTCTTGAATCCGATCGCCGCCCACGCCTGGGTCACGAGCACCGCGAAGTGCCGTTGACGATAGCGGAGATAGCCAGCGACATGCCCATCCATCTTGTCGAGTGCCGGTGTCGCCCGCCCCGCCGCCTTGAAGGTGGTCGCCGCACGCGCCACCTCCTCGAGCCAATGCACGGTCCGGTACTTGTACGCGCTCTCGAGGAGACTCGTCTCCAACCCGCGCGGCCCCGTGTAGCGCACGATGAGGCCGAGCGTGATCACCAGCCCGAGCCCAAAGAGGGTGAAGTACGGGTGGTAGAACGTGAGGAGGAGGAGCCCGAAGATCACTTGAAGCAACGCCGTCGTGGTCCCGGTGAGGAGCTTCCCCAAGCTCTTCTGGATCGTGACGACCTCGAAGAAGCGGTTCATCCGCTCCGGGAGATCCTCGCGCCACGCCTCCTCGGTGCGGATCCGGGGGACGCGGAGGGAGAACTCGAGCGCGACGCGTGCGAAGATGCGTTGTTGGATCCGCTCCACCGCGGCCAACTGGAGCACCTGGAGCGCGCCGGTCGCCAGCGTCCCCGCGACCACGAACCCGATCAGCAGGACGACGGGTTGGAGGAAGAGCCCCCCCGAGACGAGCCCGATGATCGCCTGGACCCCGAGCGGGAGGGTCAGGCTCAACAGACCGACGAGGGTCGCGTAGCCGTAGACGAGCCCGATGTTCCCCTTCTCCAAGAGCAGCAGCTGTCCGAGCCGCTCGAGTGGCCCCGCCTTCTCCGCCGCCTCGGTCGACGACCGTTGGACGCCGACGACAGGAAAGAGCACCGCGACCACACCATCCGGGCCCGCGCAGCGGGTGAAGAGCTCGGGGACCTCGATGCGCTCCGGGCCGGCGAACCCGTCGGCATCGGCGAACCGGACGGTGAGCGTCCCCGCCCCGACATCGTCCACCATCGCGACCTGCGTCGCCCCCTGCGCATCATCGCCGATGACGAGGAGGGGAGCGGTCCCGCGCGCGAGGACGCTGGCCCAATCGCCCCGCCCCGCCGACCGCCGGACGAAGGTGATCCCGGCACGGCGTCCCACTTCCACCACGGCCTCGGTCAGTTCAGCGGCGGGCGCATCGGGGAGGGCCATCCGCCGGATGTCCTCACGCCACCCCTCCGGTGGCTCCTCCATGCGGAGCCGGCCGAGGATGTCGCGGATCAGTCGTTCAGGGAGGGATCGACGCATCGGAATAAAAGGGGAGCGTTTCTGTCCAGAAGAAGCGTAAACCGTTGTCGTGCAAGGTCAAAGGCAGATTCCTGCCGGGTCAGATCACCGCGGGGGGATCAGGGCCCGGACCGCCGCCGGCATCGCCACCGCCTCATCCTCGATCGCGTCGAATTCGATGGCAGATATCGTCAGCAGGGTCTCGAACTGGGGATTGCGCTGGATCGTCCGGGTGGGACGTTGCACCCCGCCGAAGCGCTGATACCCCTGAAAGACCGAGACGAGCTCCATCGGCCCCATCGGTCCGGTGACCGAGGCGGCGATCCCCGCGCTGAGCCCCGTCTCCGCGTCGAAGTATTCCGTGAGCACCTCGCCGGAGGGGCGGGTCATCCGCACGCGATAGGTCGGCCGCCCCTCGAAGGTCGTCCGATCGACGGTCTCCACCGTCGCGAAGCGCGAGAGGTCGTGCAGGTCCGCGAAGAAGTCGGCCTGATCCGCGATCAGCTTCCCCTCGGCGCCGGTCACCAACGTGGGGCCCATCCCGGGCTGGATCGCCCAGGCATGCGCGCCATCGTACCCCGAGAGCAGTTCCCCCATGGGGCCGAGCTGCGCGCGGAAGAGATAACGATCGGGCTTCACCTTGAGGATCTCGAGCGGGGCCTCCAGCCCCATCGCCGTCACGGCGAGGGTCCCGCGCATCCGCATGGAGCGGTACCCCTCGAGCGCGGCGCGCCCCCCGACGAGGGAATCGTGTCGGGCGGCCAGCGCCTGCGGTGTCGGGAGCGTCTCCTGACCCTGCGCCCCCGCGACGGGGACGAGGACCGGGGCGAGGACCGCGGCCAGGAGGAGAAGTGCGGTGCGGGAGGAACCGAGGAGGGACACGGGACGCTCGTAAAGAGGAGGAAAAGGGCCCAGATGAGGCCACCAGCCAAAGACGCTGCGAGAGATACGACGGTCACCGCGACTCGGTTCCCTCCCGCGATATCTTCGATCCATGCCCCCGCGTGACCCCGCCCCTGCCGCCACCCCCGTCCGCCTCGACAAATGGCTCTGGGCGGCACGGTTCTTCAAGACGCGCTCCCTCGCCACCGAAGGGGTGGAGGGGGGGAAGATCCAGGTGAACGGGGAACGGGTGAAGCCCTCCAAGGCGGTGAAGGTGGGGGATGAGGTCCGGGTGCGGATCGGCCCCTATGAGCACATCGTGGTGGTGACGGGGACGGCGGAGCGCCGTGGCCCGGCCGCGCTCGCCGCCACGCTCTACCAGGAGACGGAGGGGTCTCGGACCGCACGCGAGCGCCTCCATTGGCAGCTCACCACCGCGGCCCCCGCCCTCGACCCCGAGAAGGGGCGCCCGACCAAGCGGGACCGCCGCGACCTGGAGCGCTTCCGGAACCGCTGAGGAGCCGATTACCGTTCGTCTCGGCAGGTAGCACCATCGGTTCCCGCCTCTCAGGCCATCCTCGGAGTGACCCGCATGTCCGGCAGCACCGCACCGCATAACCCGAACACCCTCGGCTGGGGCTTCGCCGCCGTGATCATCGTGCTCGCGATCGTCGCGAACGTCACCGCCTATTCGATTCACAAGGCGACCTACCAGAAGCCGGATCAGCCGGCGGCGGCGCAGGCCGCGCACTGAGTCGTCGCGCCACAGGGCGCGAACCGACGTGTAGTGAAACAGGGGCGCCCATCCGTGGATGGGCGCCCCTGTCGTCATCACCGGCGAGGCACGGACCGGACGCGCGACTCAGGTCTTGTGGCGGAAGGTGATGCGGCCGCGGCTCAGGTCGTAGGGCGAGACCTCGACCGTCACCCGATCCCCCTGGAGCACCCGGATGCGGAAGCGCCGCATCTTGCCGGCCATCGTCGCGAGCACGTCATGCCCATTGGAGAGGAGCACCCGGAAGGTCGCGCTGGGGAGCACTTCGGTGACGGTGCCTTCGAGTTCGATCGCCTCTTCTTTCGCCATGAGATCCGGTGGGAGTGAAACCTCAAAGCTACGCCCGGGCAGGGGAGGACGGGAGGCCCTCCCCTGTCCTTTTCCCGGCCGCCCACGTAGCCTCCCCCCGTGCCCACCATGGAACTCCTCGCGGCCGCCCTCGGCATCGCCTGTGTGTGGTGCAATGCCCGCGAGCGGATCGAAGGGTGGCCGCTCGCGATCGCGAGCGCGGCGCTCTATCTCGCCGTCTTCTGGGAGGCCCGCCTCTACGCCTACATGGGGCTCCAGGGGGTGTTCATCGCCCTCTCCGCCTACGGGTGGTACCAGTGGCTCCATGGTGGGGCCGACCACGGACCGCTCGTGATCACCCGGACCCGAGGCCGGGAGTGGCTCACCCTCCTGACGATCGGGGTCATGGGGTCGATCGGCCTCTCGATGCTCTTGGCCCGCACCACGGATGCCGCGATGCCCGTGGTGGACTCGGTCGCCTCGCTGGCGAGTGTCCTCGCGCAGTGGATGATGACGCGCAAGCGCCTCGAGCACTGGTTGGTCTGGATCGCGATCAACGTGGTGAGCATCGGCCTCTTCGTGTCGCAGGCCCTCTATCCCACGGCGGCGCAGTACGCCGTCCTCCTCGGCCTCGCGATCGCGGGACATCGTCAGTGGACCCGGACATGGCATCAACGCGCCGCGTCGTCCTGATCGGCCCCGAGTCCACGGGGAAGACGACGCTCGCGACGGAGGTGGCGGCCGCCTTCGAGGCCCCGTGGACGCCGGAGTCCGCCCGGCTGATCGCGGAGTCGACCCCCGAGCCCCTCTCGGCGGCGACGATCGAACCGATCGCGCGACGGTGCATCGCGCTCGAGGACGCGGCACTCGCCACGCATCCCTCGCTCCTGATCCGCGACACCGATCTCGTGAGCACCGTGGTGTACGCGCGGCACTACTACGGGCACTGCCCCGCGTGGATCGAGGCGGAGGCGCAGGCGCGGCTGGGGGACCTCTATCTCCTCTGCGCGCCAGACCTCCCGTGGACGGCGGACGGCATCCGGGATCGCCCCGACTCGCGTGAGTCGCTGTTCGCGGACTTCGAGCGCGAACTCACGCGGCGCGGGGCGCACGTGGTGGTGATCCGCGGTACCGGCGAGGCGCGGCGGGAGGCGGCGCGGGGGGCGGTGAGGGAGATGCTGAAGGCTGAAGGCTCAAGGCTGAAGGCTGAAGGCTGAAGGCTGAAGGCGAGAGGCCGCCGCCTAGAACGCCATCACCCCTTCCAGCATCAGGCCCTTGAAGTTACCACCGCTTCGGATGTCCCGACGGCCGAACCCGTCGTAGGTCTGATTCACGTATTCCGCCTTGAGCAGGAGGGTCGGGGTGAGGAACCAGCCACCGCCGATCTGCGTACGCGAGACCTTCACGTCGTAGCGCAACGCCTCCCGGGGGCTGAAGGGGAACCCTGAGGTCTGCGCCGCGATCGGATCCCCGAGGAGCGAGGCGGCGACGAGGCAGAGGGCGAGGGGGCGCAGCTTACTGCACCGTGCTGATCAGGTCGAAGATGGGGAGGTACATCGCCACGACCATCCCTCCGACGACGATCCCGAGCGCGATGACCATCACCGGCTCGACGAGCGCGAGAAGCCCGCTCACCGCCGTATCGACCTCGTCGTCGTAGAAGTCCGCGATCTTGCGCAACATCTCGTCGAGCCCCCCCGTCTGTTCGCCGACCGCGATCATGGAGATGACCATCGGCGGGAAGGCCCGACTCCGGGCCAGCGGCGACGCGATGGTGTCGCCCCCGGCGATCGAGGCCCGCGACGCCAGGATCGCATCGGCGACCACGCGGTTCCCCGCGGTCTTCGCGGTGATCTCCAAACCGTCGAGGATGCTGACCCCGGAGCTGATGAGGGTGCCCAGCGTCCGCGTGAAGCGCGAGACCGCCGACTTCCGGAGCAGGTCCCCCACGACCGGGGCGGCAAGGAGCATCCGATCGATCGAGCGCCGACCTGACGGGGTCGCATAGGCTCGGCGCCACACAACGACGAGCGCCGCGATCCCTCCGAGCACCATCCACCAGAAGCCCTGCAGGAAGTCCGACACGGCGATGACGAGTCGGGTCGGCAACGGGAGTGCGGCGCCCACCGAGGCGAACATCCCCTGGAAGGTGGGGATCACGAACACGAGGAGGACCGCCACCGCCCCGATCGCGATGGTCAGGATGACAGCCGGATAGATCATCGCACTCCGCACCTTGCGCAGGAGGGCGTCGTTCTTCTCCAGGAAGGTGGCCAGGCGGAGCAGGATCGTATCGAGGATACCCCCCGCCTCCCCCGCCGCCACCATGTTCACATACAACTCAGAGAAGGCGTTCGGGTGCTTCGCAAGGGCCTCGGCGACCGTGCGCCCCGACTCCACGTCGAAGACGACCTGGCGGGTGACCGCCTGTAGGACCGGGTTCTGGGTCTGCTTGGCGAGGATATCCAGCGCCTGGACGATCGGGAGGCCGGCGTTGATCATCGTGGAGAACTGCCGCGTGAAGACCACGATGTCGCGCATCGCGACCCGTCCCGTCGTGCGCCGCACCGCGACCTCCTCGAGCGAGACCACCGCCAGCCGGAGCCGCCGGAGCTGGGCGATCGCCTCGTCCCGTGTCGCGGCCTCGAGGGTGGCGGTGCGGCGCTCGCCCTGGGCCGTCCGCGCGGTATAGGAGAAGGTCGGCATCGGGCGGGATCACCCCCCTCGCCCAATCAGGCGCTGAAGCTCCGCCGGATCCGGCGTCACCCGCATCGCCGCCTCCACCGTCACCAGGTCCCCCTGCACGAGCTGGGCGAGCGCGTCGTTCATCGTCTGCATCCCAAAGGTCTTCCCCGCCTGCATCATCGTCTGGATCTGATGGACCTTGTCGTCCCGGATCAGAGCGCGGACCGCGGGGGTGACGACCAAGATCTCGGTGGCGGCGACGCGCCCGCCCCCCCGCTTGCGCGGGAGGAGCGCCTGCGTCACGACCCCCTCCAGCACGGAGGCGAGCTGAGTGCGCACCTGCGACTGCTGATGGCTCGGGAAGACATCGATGATCCGGTGGATCGACTCCGCCGCCCCATTGGTGTGCAGGGTCGCGAGGGCCAGATGCCCCGTCTCCGCGATCGTCAGGCCGGCCGCGATCGTCTCGTAGTCGCGCATCTCCCCGATCAGCACCACATCGGGGTCCTCCCGCATCGCGTACTTGAGCGCGCTCGCGAACGACCGGGTGTCCGTGCCGATCTCGCGCTGATTGACTAGGCACCCCTGATTCCCATGGACGAACTCGATCGGGTCCTCGACGGTGAGGATATGTCCCTGCCGCTCGCGATTGATCTTGTCGATCATCGCGGCCAGCGTCGTCGACTTCCCCGAGCCGGTGGGCCCCGTCACCAGGACGAGGCCACGCGGCCGCTCCGCGAACCGAGCGATCACCGGCGGGAGCCCCAACTGTTCGAAGGTCCGAATCACATGCGGGATCTGCCGGAGCACCATCGCCACGCACTCGCGCTGCCGAAAGCAGTTCACCCGGAAGCGCGCGATCTGCGCGATCCCGAACGAGTAATCGAGCTCATCCTCGCGTTGGAACCGCTCCCGCTGGGGCCCCGTGAGCACGGAGAAGGCGAGGTGCTCCGTGTCGGTCGGCCGGAGGACGACCGCGTGCCGAGAGGGCCGGAGCACCCCATCGATTCGAAGCTGCGGCACGCTCCCCGCGGTGAGATGCAGATCCGACGCCCCCCGCTCGAGCATCTCCTCGAGGAGGCGGCGGAGGGTCAGCCCCGAGGGGGCCGAGGCGTCGGAGGGGATCGGCGGGGTGGTCATGGCCGGTGTACCGAACGAGGGAACGGGTGTCGCCTGCGCATCAGGCGCTGGTCTCGCGGACCACCTGCTCCAGCGTGGTGATCCCCTTCCAGACCTTGAGCAGGCCATCCATCCGCAGGGTCAACATCCCCGTGGCGACGGCGGCATCGCGGAGATCGGCCGCCGCGACCTGCTGCAGGATCCGCTTTCGCAGGTCGGCGGTCATCCCCATCACCTCGTAGATCCCCTGCCGCCCCTTCAACCCGGACCCGCCACAGGCGTCGCACCCGCGCCCCCGATAGTAGGGCATCTCCCGCACCGGGGTGTCGAGGGTGACCGAGGCCAGACGCGCGGCGACGTCCCGCGGCGCGCGCGCGATCAGATCGCGGATCGCCCCCTCGGTGAAATGCAGGTCGCGGAGCGTGACCTCCCCGCCGAGCCGTGCCCCCGCGAACTCACTCGGGTCGGGGACGACGGGGGTCTTGCACCCCGAACAGATGCGGCGTACCAACCGCTGCGCCACCACGAGGTTGAGCGCCGAGCTCACGTTGAACGGCTCGAGCCCCATATCGAGGAGCCGCGTCACCGTCTCCGCCGCGGAGTTGGTGTGCAACGTCGAGAGCACGAGGTGCCCCGTGAGCGCCGCCTTGATCGCGATCCCTCCGGTCTCCGGGTCGCGGATCTCCCCCACCATGATGATGTTCGGGTCCTGCCGCAGGAACGCCCGGAGCGCCGCCGCGAAGGTCATCCCGATCTCGGCGCGCACCTGCACCTGGTTCACCCCGTAAAGGTTGTACTCGACGGGGTCCTCCGCGCTCATGATGTTGGTATCGACCGCGTTGACCTGACTGAGACAGCTGTAGAGCGTGGTCGTCTTCCCCGACCCCGTCGGCCCCGTGACGAGGACCATCCCATAGGGGTTGGCGATGGCGTCCATCAGCTCCTGCTCCGCCCGCGGCTCGATCCCGAATCGCTCGAGCTCCAGGGTGAGATTCCCCTTGTCGAGGATGCGGAGCACCACCTTCTCGCCGAAGAGGGTCGGGAGGGTGGCGACACGGAAATCGATCACCTGCCGCCCCATCTTGAGCCGGATGCGGCCGTCCTGCGGGACGCGCCGCTCCGCGATGTTGAGGGACGCCATGATCTTGAACCGGGAGATGAGCGCCGACTGCAACCGCTTGGGGGGCTTCATCACCTCGACCAGGGCCCCATCGATGCGATAGCGGACGCGCAGGTCGTGTTCGAAACACTCGAAGTGGATGTCGGAAGCGCCGCGCTTCACCGCATCGAAGAGGAGCGCGTTGATCAGCTTCACGACCGGCGCATCATCGAGCGACGCCGCCGCGCCCGCCGCGGTCTCCTCCCCTCCCGCGTCCATGACCTCGATGTCCGTCTCGACGTCGACGTCCTCCAACGCCGTGAGCAGGGCCGACATCTGGGTCGCATCCGGCGCGCCGTACTGCTGATCGACGAGCGTCTTCAGGATGAGCTCTCCCGCAATTACCGGGAAGATGTCGCACCGGGTGATGAAGGTGAGATCCTCGATCACCCCGAGGTTCGAGGGATCGACCATCGCCACCGTCAGCGTCCGTCCATCCCGCTTGAGGGGGAGAACCAGATGGGTCCGCGCGAGCTCCGCCGGCACGAGCTGCACGAGCTTGGGATCGGCCTCGAAGGTCGAGAGGTCGACCGCGGGCATCCCATGCTGCCGGGCCACGGCACGCGCAAGGTCATGCTCCGAGATGAACCCGAGCCGCACGAGGGTGGCCCCGAGTCGCGTGCCATGCTCCCGATGATCCGCCAGCGCCCGATCCAACTGCTCGCGGGTGATCCGCCCCTCGGCGAGGAGGAGGTCACCGATCGGGGCGAACTTCGCGGAGATGGGAGCGGTCATGACGAGGGGAGAGGACGAGAGAGGAACCTGCCGGGAATCCGTGGACAGGTCAAGGAAGCGAGACCGGGATCCGCGTGAGGTCACCGCGGGCGACGCAGGCCGCCCGAAAAGGTCACATGGGGCGCCAGCCGCGCCGCACTCCGCTCCCCGATCCCAGCGACCCGCGTCAACGCGGTCAACGACCCGAAGGTGCCATGGCGCTCTCGGTCGAGCGCGATGCGTCGAGCGAGCGCGGGCCCGATCCCGGGGAGGGTCACCAAGACCGACTCCGGCGCCGTGTCGAGATCGATGGGCGCCGTCGAGGGCCGATCGCCGAGACGGCGTGCCGTGGGAGGATCGGCGGGACGATCTGTGGGACGCGGCGACGACGGGACGACGGGAGCGCCGGGCCGTGGCCCTCGCCGGCCGCGGGTGGCGATCGCGCTATCCACGGCGGCGAGCTGATCGACGAGCGCCGCGCGGGCG
>JBMTXT010000041.1:0-14366 GCA_049453775.1 Gemmatimonadaceae bacterium
TGGTAGCGGCGCCGGCGCGCGACGCGATCCGCGCCGCGCGAAGGGCGTGCGCGGTCGACGGTCGCGCCCGCTGGATCGCCACCACCACCTCGGTCAGCACCCCCCACCCTTCCACGCGCTCCACCTCCTGCGCGAACTGCTCCCAGATGGCGACGGTGGTGTCACGCACCGGGAGCGAGGCGAGGAGCGCCCATCCGCGACGCGGGGCCCCCCAGGCGACCTCGAGTTGTGCCAACGCCTGCCGCGCCCCGAGCGGGGCGGTCGCGGCGCCCCAGCGCACGCGGACCGAATCGCGCTCCGGCACCGGCGTCGGCAGCATCGCATAGAATGCCGCCGTCTCGTAGTACGGCTCGCTCTGCATGACCTCCCGCCAGGCCGTCGCGGCCTCGGTCCATCGACCGAGGCCAGCGCGGAGCTGCGCCACCTCGAGGAGCATCCCCCGGGCGGACCCCAAGCGCCGCACCGCGTCCGCGAGGACGGTATCGGCTGCCGCCATCCGCCCGTGGAACAGCAAGACGCGCGCATACTCCCGATCGGGATCGATCGCCTCGGGATCGGCCGCGCGCCATGCGGCGACGGCGCGCTGGGCCTCGCGCTCCCGACCGACCGCGACGAGCACACGGAGCTGCGCGGTGCGGAGTGCGGCCTCACGTGGGAAGCGCGGCAGAAGCGTATCGAGCGCCGGGAGGACCGAATCCTCTTGAGCGACGAGGGCGAAGGCGCGCTCGAGCCCGAGGACGCCCGGGATGACCGCCCCACGCGCGATCGCCTCGCGATACGCCGCGACGGCCTCGCGCACACGGCCCTGATTCTCCGCGTCCATGGCCCGCGTCAGCACCCCAGCGGCGGGATCGCTCTGCGCGCCGATCCGCGTCGCGACCAGGACCGCGCACCCGATCAGCCGCCGGATCATGGGACACGCTCGGCGTTCAACCGGCGGAAGTATTCGAGGGCGAGCGCCCGCTCCTCCGGGGAAAGGGCCCGTAACTCCGCCCACGAGGGAGTGGCGAAGCGTTGGGCCTCGGCCCCCGTCGCGCGCGACCCCGTGGGGGTGAAGCGGGCGGGCTCCCGTGCCGCGGCGCGGGCCTCGCGACGCTGCGTCGCGTCACGCTCCTCCTGCTCGAGCGACCGCCCCGCGTCGAGCATTCGGCGGAGCAACCGCTCGAGTCGCTGCTCGGTGGCGGCGGTCGCGATCCCTTGGTCGAGCTGTTGCGCCAGCCCGCGCGCCTCGCGCGCCATCTCCTGCGCCCGCCCACTCGGGTCGGCATCGGCGGCGTCGTCGAGCGCTTGGGCCACCGCGCGCTGCGACTGGGCGAGCTGCCGAGCTCGCGCCTGCCCCTGCTCGTCGAGCCCCTCGCTCCCCGATCGCCCCGCCGCCCGCGCCATCGCAAGGAGGCTCTGCAACTCGCCGTTCATCGCCCCCTGCTGCTGCGCCGCCTGCTGCAACTGTTGCATCAACTCCGGCAGGCCCGAGGCCGAGGACGCGGACGCCGCCCGCTCGCGATCGCGCGTGAGCTGCTGCGCCGCCTGCCGCAGCGCATCGGCGGCCTCCCGGAGATTCGCCTGCGACCCGCCAGGTCCCCCCTGCTGCACCTGGCGTGCGGCCTCGCTCACCTGCTGTTGCGCCGCCGCCATCGTCTGCTGCGAGCGCGGGGAGACGAGCGCCGACTGTCGCGCCTGCTCCGCGAGGCGCTGCTGCGCCGCCTGCACCCCCTGCTGCACCGCACTCTGCCGCGTGCGCAGCGCGGGGTCGGCTGGGTCCTGGCGCGCGTCCTGCGCCACCTGCTCCTGCTCCCGCGCGAGCTGGAGCAGCTCCTGCACCGAGCGATCGAGCGCCGAGGTGAGCTCGCCACGCCATTCGGCGAGCTGCGCGCGCTGCGTCTCAGCGAGGGTCCGAGCCGCCTCCGCCGCGGCCTGGGCCGCGGTCTCTGCCGCCCCCTCGCGCGACGCCGCTTCGGCGCGGCGCGCGGCATCGGCGGCCTCTCGCGCGCCTCGGGCACCGGTCTGCGCACGCGCCGAGGCGAGCCGCTGCGCCATCGCCTCGACCGCCTGTTCGAGCGCATCGGCACGACGCGCGAGCTGTTCCGCCGTGGGCGGGGCCGCCGAGTCCGGCGCGCTCATGGCGTCGGCGAACCGACGGTGATCGGCGGCGAGCGCGTCCGCCTGATCGGCGGTCGTGCGCATCGCCCCTTCGAGCGCGGCCCGCTGCAACAGCTGGGCGCTCCGCTCCAAGGCCTCGCGCATCCGTTGCTGCTGCGCCGCGACCTCCGCGAGGGATTGTCGGGTGCGATCCGCATCGCCGGCCTCGCGCGCCGCATCGAGTCGCTGGAGTGACGCGTCGAGCGATCCCGCGAGCGCCTCGCGCAGCAGGCGCTGCGACTCCTGCAGCTGCTTGGCGAGCATGGTGTCGAGGGCCCCGGCCTGGCGTAGCCGCTCTTCGAGCGCCTCGGCGGTGGATTCGAGTTCCGCCACCTGCGCCTGCACCTCGCGCTGTTGGGCGGCGATCTCCCGTGCCTGCTCGGCGCGCTCCGCCCGGAGCGCCCCCCGATCCCGCGCCTGCGCCGCGTCGGCGGTGCGTTCCGCCAGCGCGGCCTGCGCACGAGCGGCGGCGATGGCGGCGGCCGCCGCCGCATCCCCGACCTCGCGCGCCGCCTCGCGTCCCTCATCCGCCGTCGGCACCTGTAATTCGAGCGGGGCGCTTTCTACGCTCCGCGCACGCGGCCCCGCTTCACGCGCGATCGCGACGAGCCGGACTTTCGCGCCTGGCGTGAGCGCGAGCGCCGCGAGATCGAGCTGCACCCCACCCACCCAGGCGGCCTCCCCACCGGCAGTCAGCGCGGACTCCACCGAGGCCCCGATGCGTCCTTGCGCATCGACCACCTGCCGACGGAGGAGGATCGCTCCGAGCCGATGATCATCCTCCGCCACCACCTCGAGCGCGAGACGCGCGGCGGGATCCACGCGCACCGGCCCCTCCGGGCTCACGATGGTGATCCGCGGCGCGAGATCGGGGATCACCTCCACCGCCAAGGGGACGGGGAGCTCCTCGATCGCCGTCGACGCCCCCGCCGCCTCCCAGCCGTAGGTCCCGCTCCGCATCGGCATGAAGCGCCCGCCGAATCGGAGCCCATCCACCGCGAGCGCAACGCGCGCCGCGCGTGGGGCCGGACCGGACGCCTCCACATCAGCAGCGACGGGGATGAGCGCCACCGAGGCCAGCCGCTCGGAGGCGCGCCCCTCGATCGTCAGCACCGTCCCGTCGGGGATCCGGACCGGGAGCTCGGGATCCACCGACTCCGACGCGCGACCGAGATACCCCGGGAAGACCGCGGTCACGCGGACGTCGCCGAGGAAAGGGCGATCGACCGCGCGCACCAGCGCCGTGTCGGTGGCGGTCCGCCCATCGGATGCCACGAGTCGCAGGTCGGCCTCGACGCGCCCGAGGGTCAGCCGCGCGCGCCCATCGGTGGCGACCGCGAGGAGGGTGTCTCGCCATCCCGCCCCCAGCGTGCGCCACCGCACCTGCGCCGTCGGCCGACCCGCGGCGCGCAACGTGATCGCGAGGGAACGCCCGCGCGCCACCCCGATCGGCAGGCCCTCGAACCCCAGCGGGGCGAGTAGCTCCCCACGCGCGGCCGCGATCGGCCGCCCCATCACGCGCCATCCATCGGCGGCCGCATGCGAGGTCCATCCGGCGACGAGCGCGGCGCCGACCAGCGCCGCCACCGCGAGCCCCATCCCCCGCCGACGCCGCGCCGCCGCGCGCGGGGCGAGCGCATCACGCGAGGGCGCGAGCTGGTACCCCACCTGCGCCGCCGCCGCCTCGACGAGCGCCCCCGACGTCGCCGCGAGCTCGAGCACGCCGACCAGCGCGCCACGCCGGAGCCCCTGCTCCTCCTCGATCGTCCGCGCCACGGTGAGCGGGGCGGTCCGCCGAGCACTCCAGTGGTGGCCGCGCCAGGCGATGATGATGAGGCCCGCGAGCACCACCGACCAGCAGAGCACCGGCAGGAGGGGGGGCCAGGCGATCCAGCGCCCCTCGCTGAGGAGCGTGGCCGCCGTCGTGACCCCCGCGAGCCCCCACGCCGCCCCGAGTGCCGCGACCCGCACGCGATCGTCGCGCCCGATCCGCGCGACCTCGCGCGCGACGAGGGCGACCGGATCCGTCAGCAGGAGGCGCTCACCGCCCGACCGCACTCGTCACCGCATAGACGAAGAGGTTCACGCCCATCCGCAGCGCCGCCTCATGCGCCTCCGGCGGGTCGGCGGGATAGGTGCCGAGATCCTCCCACCCGTTGCCGAGGTCGCTCTCATGCGAGTAGAACACCGCGAGCCGGTCGCCGATGAAGATCCCGAACCCGCGTGCCGGCTGGTTGTCGTGCTCGTGGATCTTCGGGAGCCCCTGCGGGAAGGGATAGACGATCCGATAGATCGGATGGGTGAGCGGGACATCCACCAGCGGGCGATCGGGAAAGACCCGTGCGAGCTCGCGGCGCACCGCGCGATCGAGGCCGTAGTTGTCGTCGATATGCAGGAATCCGCCGCGCAGAAGATAGGTGCGGAGGCGTTCGACCTCCTCCTCCTGGAGGCGGATGTCGCCATGTCCCGTGAGATGCAGGAAGGGATGATCCCAGAGCCGCTCGTCCCGCAGGGTGATCCGCACCTCGGTGGGCTCGACCGCGAGCGTCGTGCGCGTACGGATCGCGCGGATGAGATTGGGGAGGCTCGAGGGATTGGCGTACCAGTCATCGCCCTCGTAGTGCACGCGGGCGACCGTCAGCCGCGGGACTGGGCGCGCCGACGGCCGCGCGCTCACCTCGGAGACGAAGCGCGGCGCGCCGAACGCCACCGCGAGGACGACGGCCGCGACGGCCCCTTTCATTCGTGCGCGAGCCGATAGGCGAGGTTCCGCGGGGCCCCTCGCTCCTGGAGCCGCTCCATCACCTGGCGCGCCGTGTGCCCCTCGGCGCGCAGCGTCGCGGCCAGGGTACCGAGCGCCGCCTCGTCGATCGCCACGGGCGCCCCCGCCCCGATCACAAGCACCACCTCGCCACGCGGCGGATGCGCCTCCGCGGCGGCCGCCACCTCGCGCACGGAGCGGCGGATCACCGTCTCGAACTGTTTGGTCAACTCGCGCGCGAGGACGGCGGGCCGGGCCCCGGCCCCCGCGGCCTCGAGCGCCCGCAGGGTCTCGGCCGCCCGCGTCGGAGCTTCGTAGACCACCGCGGTGTGCGGCGCCGCGACGATCGCCTCGATCGCCTCCGTGCGCTCGCGCCCCTTCCGTGCGAGGAAGCCGAAGAAGGTGAAGCGCTCCGTCGAGAGCCCGGAGACCACGAGCGCGGCGAGCAGCGCCGAGGGCCCCGGCACCGGGGAGACCGTCACCCCCGCCTCGATCGCGGCGCGCACCAACCGGTCGCCGGGATCCGAGAGGAGTGGCGTCCCCGCATCACTCACCAACGCGAAGGACTCGCCCGCGACGAGTCGCGCGACGAGTCCCGGGACGCGGGAGGCCTCATTGTGCTCGTGATAGGCGAGGAGCGGGGTCTGGATGGCGAACCGCTCACAGAGGACCCGCGTGTGCCGCGTATCCTCCGCGAGAATCGCGGACACGCCGCGCAGCACCTCGACCGCCCGGGGACTCAGATCCCCGAGATGCCCGATCGGGGTGCTGACGACGTGCAGCGTCCCCGCGCCGGCACTCACCCCAGCTGCGCGTCGAACTTCGCCGCGAGCGCCGCCTTCGGCACCGCGCCGATCACCTGATCGACGAGCTTCCCGTCCTTGAAGAAGAGGAGGGTCGGGATCGAGCGCACCTGGAACTTCATCGCCGTCTTCTGGTTCGCGTCGACATCGAGCTTCGTCACCTTCACCTTGCCGTCGTACTCCGCCGCCAGCTGGTCGAGGATCGGCGCGATCATGCGGCAGGGGCCGCACCAGGTCGCCCAGAAATCGACCACCGCGACCCCGGCGTGCTGCTCCACCTCGGTTGCGAAGGACGCATCGGTCACCACCACGGGCTTCGACATCATGTTCTCCTGTTCGGATCGGGCGACGGTGCCAACCACCGCCGCATCTTGCTAACGTTCCAGCGACCCTTCGTGCCTGCGTCGCACCCGGAGCCGACTGAATGACCACCCCTGCCACCCCCCGAGGGACCCGACTCGCCCACATCGGGATCGCGGTCGAGTCCCTTCAGGGGATCCTGCCGTTCTACCAGGACCTGCTGGGCCTCCCGGAGGTCCCGCTCGATGACGCTGATGGGGCGCGCATCGTCGGGTTGGCCGCGGGGGAACCGCTGGTCGAACTCCTCGAGCCGGCCGTCGCGGACTCCCCGATCGGGAAGTTCCTCGCCAAGCGCGGCCCCGGGATCCATCACCTCTGCTTCCACGTCGACGACCTCGACGGCACGCTCGCGCGGTGCCGCGCCGCCGGGATCCGACTGATCGATGAGACCCCGCGCCTCGGCGCGGAGGGGAAGCGCATCGCGTTCCTGCATCCGAGCGCGACCGCCGGTGTCCTCATCGAACTGATGGAATATTAATGGGGTCGTTACCGGCAGAATGCCGCGACGGGGCCCAGCGCCACGTCTTCCACGAACCAGCGACCGGTCTTGGCGTTCTGCACCGCCGTGACGGTGGTCCGTGCCGTCCGGTCCCCCTGGGTGAGGTCGACCGGGATGAGCTGGCGCCCCCCCTGTCCCAGCTGCGGCAGCCCGAGGGTCGCCTGATCGTGCCGCAGATGACAGATGATGATCATCGCACGCCGCTCCACCTCGTCGGCCGTGGCGCGATCGCGGACGGGCGATTCGGCGTTGCCCCAGACGGCGGCGAGGCCGCGCAGGTCGTTCGCGCGTGCGGCAGCCAGGAAGGCGCGGACCGCCGGCTCGGCGCCCTCCGCGCCGGCCACCGGTCCCGCCGGCGCCGAGGCGCATGCGGTGAGCCAGACCATCGCCAGCAGTGTCACGAGTCGACGCACGCCCTATTCCCCTGTGGAAGGACCTCTCGCGGAAGATGACCCGCCAACGCCTCTACATCAACATCGACCATGTGGCGACGGTGCGGCAGGCGCGCCGCGCGACCTATCCCGACCCCGTGCGCGCCGCCCGCCTCTGTGAGGACGCCGGCGCCGATGGGATCACCGCGCACCTGCGGGAGGATCGCCGACACATCCTGGACGCCGACATCGAGGGGCTGGTCGCACAGGCGCGGACCCCGTTCAATCTCGAGCTCGCCGCCACCGATGCGATGATCGCCCTCGCGACGCGGCTGCGTCCCTATCAGGTCACGCTCGTCCCGGAGAAGCGCGAAGAGGTGACCACCGAAGGGGGGCTCGACCTCTTCCACGATCCGGCGCGGCTCGAGGCGGCGATCCTCGCCCTCCGCGCGGCCAATGTGCGGACCGCGCTCTTCATCGACCCCGATGCCCGTCAGGTCGAGCGCGCCGCCGCCCTCCGGGTGGAGGCGATCGAACTCCACACGGGGCGCTACTGCGAGGCCCCCGCGCACGCGCCGCACCTCACCGCGCTCCGCGCCGCCGCGACCCACGCCGCGTCCTTGGGGCTCGCGGTCCACGCCGGCCATGGCCTCACCCTCACGAATGTCGGCCCCGTCGCCGCCATCCCGGAGTGCGAGGAGCTCAACATCGGGCACGCGATCGTCGCCGATGCGATCTTCGTCGGCCTTCCCGAGGCGGTGCGCCGGATGCGCGCCGCGATGGATGCGGCCCGCCGTGGGTGATCGCGTCACTTCGGCCGAGGGCTGACTTCGATGCGCATCGGTTGGCGCGGCGTCCTCGGGATCGCCCTCAGCGGCCTCCTTCTCTGGCTCACCCTCCGGGATGTGGACCTCGGCGCGGTCCTCAGCATCCTGCGCCGCTCGAGCCTCGGGCTCTGGCTCGCCTGCACCCTCGTGGCGACCGCGATCTTCCCGCTGCGCGCCCGCCGCTGGCAGGCGATCCTCGCGCCGATCGCCCCGCGCGTCCCTGTCACCCCGCTCTGGCACGCGACCGCGATCGGGATGATGGTGAACAACGTCGTCCCCGCCCGCGCCGGTGAGATGGCCCGGGCCTTCGCCATCAGCCGCGCCCGGCCCGAGATCCCCTTCGCCGCCGCCCTCGGGTCCCTGGTGGTCGATCGCCTCTTCGACGGCACGATGGTGCTCGGTCTCCTCCTCCTCGCGACCCTCGATCCCCGCGTTCCGGCGGACGCGACGATCCTCGGCTGGACGGCGGGGCGGATTGCACTCGGGGCCGGTGCCATCCTGGCCGTCGTCCTCGCAGGGATCCTCGGTCTCCTCCTGGCCCCGGCACTCGTCCGGCGACTGATCACCGGGACGGTGGGGCGCCTCTCGCCGCGTCTCGCCGAGCGCCTCCAGGGGCTGATCACCTCCTTTGCCACCGGCGTCGCGGTCCTCCGCTCCCCAGCCCTGGTGCTCGAGGTGTGCTGGTGGACCCTGCTCCACTGGCTCACGAATGCCGCCGCCTTCTGGCTCGGCTTCCTCGCCCTCGGCCTCGACGCCCCCTTCAGCGCGAGCCTCTTCTTGCAGGGGATCATCGCCATCGGCGTCGCCATCCCCTCCTCGCCAGGCTTCTTCGGCTTCTTCGAGGCGGCGGGGAAGGCGGGACTCGGGCTCTATGGCGTCCCGAGCGACCTTGCGGTGAGTTGGGCGATCGGCTTCCATCTCCTCTCGTTCGTCCCGATCACGGTGCTCGGCGCCTGGTATTTCGTGCGCCAACATCTCCACTTCCGCGACATGACCGCCGCCGGAGACCCCTCATGAGTCATGGGATCGCCGCCCGCGTGGAGGCCCAGGCGAAGATCAACCTCTCGCTCCGGATCCTCGCGCAGGAGCAGTCCGGGTACCATCAGCTCGAGACCCTCTTCGCCCGCATCGACCTCGCGGACACCGTGGAGGTCGCGCTCGACCCCCGCGATCGCGCGATCGTCGTCGAGGGGGCGGATGTCGGTCCCCCCGAGCAGAACCTCGCCTATCGGGCCGCCGTCGCGTTCCTCGAGGCGACGCGGTGGGCGACCGGGTTCCGGATCCGCGTCGTGAAGCGGATCCCCGTGGGCGGGGGGCTCGGGGGCGGAAGCGCCGATGCCGGCGCCGTCCTGCGCATCCTGAACACCCTCGCCCCGCACCCCCTCTCCCCCGCGGCGCTCCTGACCATCGCGGTGCGTCTCGGCGCCGACGTCCCCTTCCTCGCCGTCGAGGCCCCGGTGGCCCTCGCCTGGGGACGCGGGGAGCGGCTGCTCGCCCTCCCCCCTCTTCCTTCGAGAGAGCTCCTGTTGGTCGTCCCACCCTTCGGGGTGAACACCGGGGCGGCCTTCGGGTGGGTGGCGGCGCAGCGCCAAGGGGAGCCGATCAGCGCCCCCGCCCCATTGGCGGCCGATGACCTCGCCCGCTGGGACCGGATCGTCCCGCTCGCGGCGAATGACTTCGAGGGGGCCGTGGTGGCCCACCACCCGGCGATCGGGAGCTGCCTCGATGCGTTGCGAGCCGCCGGGGCGACGATCGCTCGCCTGAGTGGGTCGGGGTCGACAGTCTTCGGCGTCTTCGATGGGGAGGCCCCGACCACCCTCCCGGGGCTCCCCGACGGGACCCGGATCCTCCCGACGCGCGTGGTCCCTCGGGTGGCCTCCGTCGAGCGACTCGGCTAGCTTCCCACCGGTCCCTGCTGCCCCTTCGTCCAATGGCAGGACATCGCACTTTGGATGCGAGAATGGTGGTTCGAATCCACCAGGGGCAACTCGGGGCGCCATCGGCACTTGCGCCCCCTTCCCCCCTGTCGCCCCGGCCCCGATTCTCCTAACTTTCGTGGCTGTCGTTGGACGGGGTCGTCCGCCCTTGGGCGGTCCCGCACTGCCCCACCTCGTTCGGACCCCGACCATGGACGGTCTCTCGGTTCCCCTGAAGGGCTTCCGCGTCCTCACCGGCACGGCCAATCGGCCGCTCGCCGAGGAGATCGCCAAGGCGCTGGGCACCGAGCTCTGCCGCACCAACGTCACGCGGTTCGCCGATGGGGAGGTCTTCGTCCGGCTCGATGAGAACGTCCGCGGCGCGGATGTCTTCATCGTCCAGCCGACGAATCCGCCGGCCGAGAACATCATGGAGCTCCTGCTCCTGGTGGACGCGGCACGACGGGCCTCGGCGGCGCGCATCACCGTGGTGCTCCCGTACTACGGCTATGCGCGGCAGGATCGCAAGGATCAGCCGCGTGTCGCGATCGGCGCGAAGCTGATGGCGAACATGATCATGCGTTCTGGCGCGGACCGGGTGCTGGGGCTCGACTTCCACCAGCATCAGCTGCAGGGGTTCTTCGACATCCCCGTCGATCACCTCTACGCGGCCCCGGTCTTCACGGCGCACTACCGGAAGAAGAACCTGGTCGACCCGGTCGTGGTCGCCCCGGATGTGGGTTCGGCGAAGATGGCGCGGGGGTTCGCGAAGCGGTTGAACGCCTCGCTCGCGATCATCGACAAGCGGCGGCCGGCGGCGAACGTGTCGGAAGTCGTGAACGTGGTCGGCGACGTGGAGGGGAAGGATTGCCTCCTTGCCGACGACATGATCGACACGGCGGGGACGGTGAGTGAGGCCGCGCGGGCGCTCAAGAAGCTGGGCGCGCGGGACATCTACGTCTGCGCCACGCACGGCCTGCTGAGCGGTCCCGCGGTGCAGCGGCTCTCCGAGGCGCCGATCGTCGAGGTGGCGATCACCGACTCGGTGGCGCTCGCGCCGGAGAAGCAGTTCCCCGCGCTGACGGTGCTCTCCGTCGGCGACTTGTTGGCGAAGGCGATCCGCTTCACGCACGCGGATCAGTCGGTGTCGTCACTCTTTGAGTGAGGCTGAAGGCTGAAGGCTGAAGGCTGAAAGCTTCAAGCCTCCAGCCTTCAGCATGCGGGTCGTAGCATCGCAGGTGCAGGATCTTTCCCATCCAGTTGGCGCGCCGCCGGGCCGGAGATACCGGGCACCCACGTCGCGCGCCACATCGCAGCAGAGGTCACGTTCCATGGCAACCGTTCCCTTCTCCGCCACCACCCGTGGCACCACCGGCAAGGGCGTCGCGCGCAAGCTCCGCGCCGCCGGCCAGGTCCCCGCGGTCATCTACGGCCACGCGCGGCAGCCGCAGCCCCTCGCGCTCGACCACCACACGCTCGCGCTCTTCCTCGAGAAGCACCCGTACCAGAGCACGGTGATCGCCCTCAACGTCGACGGCAAGACGAGCAACACGCTCATCCGCGAGGTGCAGCGCCACCCGTACAAGAAGCAGATCCTGCACATCGACTTCCAGGAGCTCGTGGCTGGTGAGAAGGTCACCGTCCCCGTGCCGGTCCACCTCACCGGGACCCCGGAGGGCGTCCGCCTCGGCGGGGGCATGCTCGACCACATCCTGCACGAGCTCGAGCTCGATTGCGATCCGACGAACATCCCGGGCCACATCAATGTCGATGTGACCGCGCTGACCATCGGCCACTCGATCCATGCGGGCGAGATCGCCCTGCCGGCTGGCGTCACGCTCGTCTCGAACCCCGATGCGACCGTCTGCGTCTGCGCGGCGCCGCGCGTCGAGGCCGCGGCGGCCCCGGCTGAGGGCGCGGCCGCATCGGAGCCGGAGCTCATCCGGAAGCCGAAGGCCGAGGACGAGGCCGAGGCCAAGTAACCTGCGGATCCACCGGGACCACCGAGCCCGTCGATGAAGGTCATCCTCGGGCTCGGGAATCCCGGCGCGGCGTACGCGGAGACGCGACACAACGTCGGGTGGTGGGTCCTCGACCATCTGGCGGAGGTCTGGCGGTGCGAGGGATGGCGCAAGGATGGCGACGCCCTCACCAGTACGGGGCAGATCGGCACCACGAAGGTACGCCTCGTCAAACCGCAGACCTTCATGAACCTCTCGGGCCGGGTCTTGACCCCCTGGCTGCGGCGCCCGTTCTGGGCCGCAGCCGTCGATCTGCTGGTGATCTCCGATGAGGTGCAATTGCCGGTGGGTGCCTTTCGCTTTCGAGCGAAGGGTTCCGCCGGCGGTCACAACGGGCTCAAGAGCATCGAGCAGGCGCTCCGGAGCCAGGAGTACGCTCGACTCCGCATCGGGGTCGGGCCGAACGACCCGCAGCGCCGCATCGGCGACCTCGCCGACTACGTGCTCGGACGGTTTGGGAAGGACGAGGGCGCCGAGGTCCGCGCGCTCTTGCCGACGCTGGAGGAGGGGCTTCGGGTCTGGACGACCGAGGGGATCCTCTCCGTCATGAATCGCTTCAATCGCTAGTTCCTCACCTTTCACCCCTCCCCCTCATGCTCGAGAACGTGCCGCTCTATGCCCTCGGGATCGGGCTCGCTGGCCTCGTCGCCTGCGTGCTCACCTACCTAGGCATCGTCCGCAATTCCGCTGGCTCACAGGCCATGCAGGACCTCGCCGGGCAGATCCAGGAAGGCGCGATGGCCTTCCTCAAGCGCGAGTACACCGTGCTCGCCCCCTTCCTCCTCGTCGTCGCGGCGCTGCTCTCGTACGCGCTGAACCTCGAGACGGCGATCGCCTACGTCCTCGGTGGGCTCTGCTCAATCGCCGCCGGGTGGGCGGGGATGACGTCCGCGACCCGGGCGAACGTCCGGACCTCCGAGGCGGCGCGCGCCAGCGGGCAGGCCGCGGCGCTCCGCATCGCCTTCGGTGGTGGCGCGGTGATGGGGCTCGCGGTGGCCGCCCTCGGCCTCCTCGGCGTCACCGCCGTCTTCGTCTGGCAGAAGGCGCTCCTCGGCGGCACGAGCTACAAGCTCTTCGGGGAGATCATCTCCGGCTTCGCGATGGGCGCGAGCTCGATCGCCCTCTTCGCCCGCGTCGGCGGCGGCATCTACACCAAGGCCGCGGACGTCGGGGCCGACCTCGTCGGCAAGGTCGAGGCGGGGATTCCCGAGGATGACCCGCGCAACCCGGCCACCATCGCCGACAACGTCGGCGACAACGTCGGCGACGTCGCCGGCCTCGGCGCCGACATCTTCGAGTCGTATGTGGGCGGGATCATCGCGACCATCGCCCTCGCCGCGACCTCGACCCTGATCGCCGATGCGGATCGCACCGCGGCGATCCTCCTCCCGATCGCCTACACCACCGCGGGGCTCGCCGCCTCGCTCATCGGGATCTTCCTGATGCGGATCCTCGCCAAGGGGAATCCGGCGAGTGCGCTTCGCGCCGTCACCTTCATCGCGGCGGGGCTCTTCCTCGTCTTCGCCTATTGGATGACGACGCAGATCCCGCTCAACATGCTGGACCCGGAGACGGGGCGCGTCCTCCCCGCCCTCGGCCCCTGGTTCGCGGTCGTCGCGGGCACCGTGGCGGGCGTCACCATCGGGCTCGTGACCGAGTACTACACCGCCTCGGGCCCGGTCCTTCGGATCGCCGAGTCGTCCAAGACCGGCCCGGCGACGAACATCATCGCCGGCCTCGCCGTCGGGATGGAGTCGACCGTCGTCCCCGTGCTCCTCATCTGCGGCGCGATGTACGTCGCGGTCTGGGCGGCCGGCCTCTACGGCGTCGCGATCGCCTCGGTCGGCATGCTCGCGACCGTCGGGGTCACGATGTCGGTCGACGCCTATGGCCCGATCGCCGACAACGCCGGCGGGATCACTGAGATGAGCCATCTCGGTCCGGAGGTCCGGAAGATCACCGACGGGCTCGACGCCCTCGGCAACACCACCGCCGCGATCGGCAAGGGCTTCGCCATCGGGTCGGCGGCGCTCACCGCGCTCGCCCTCTTCTCGGCGTATGCCTCGGCCGTGAACCTCACCACGCTCAACCTGATTGACCCGATGGTCGTCATCGGGCTCTTCATCGGCGGCGTGATGCCCTTCTTCGTCGGCGCGCAGACCATGACCGCGGTCGGCCGGGCCGCGCAGGGGATGGTCGAGGAGGTCCGTCGGCAGTTCCGTGAGATCCCCGGCCTCCTCGAGGGGAAGCCGGGCGTGAAGCCCGATTCGGCCCGCTGCGTCGACATCTCCACCGGCGCCGCGCTCCGTGAGATGGTGGTCCCCGGCGTCGCCTCCATCCTGCTCCCCGTCCTCGTCGGCAAGTTCCTCGGCGTGAAGGCCCTCGGCGGCCTCCTCGCCGGCGCCACCGTGACGGGCGTCATGATGGCGCTCTTCATGGCGAACGCCGGCGGCGCGTGGGACAACGCCAAGAAGGCGATCGAGGGCGGGATCATGGGCGGCAAGGGCTCGGAGCCGCACAAGGCCGCCGTCGTCGGTGACACCGTCGGCGATCCGTTCAAGGACACGTCAGGCCCGGCGATGAACATCCTCATCAAGCTCATGAGCGTGGTGAGCCTGGTGTTGGCGCCGTGGTTCCTGAGCTGAAAGCTGAAAGCTGAAAGCTGAAAG
>JBMTXT010000042.1:0-14325 GCA_049453775.1 Gemmatimonadaceae bacterium
CCGCCCCCCCCCCCCCCCCCCCCCGACGACCTCACCCCGCGTACATGAAGCCGCACCCCGCCGCCTGGGCGCGGCAGGTGGCGAAGATCCCCGACGGCATCCGGATCACCCCGGGGAGCAGGCTCTCCGTCACCATCGCCTTCGCGTCCTGACGCGGGATCTTCCGACGCGACGCGACTTGCGAGGCGAAGTTGTCGAGGGCGAGGCTGCAGGCCAGGACGATCACCCCGCGCTTCATTAGCGTGTCGAGCGCCCCATCGGGCCAGGTCAGCGCATGCGTCGCACCGGCCGGGATGTTGATGAACGGATTGCGCTTGGTCGGCGCGCCAGAGACCGGATCCTTCAACTTCTCCTTCTCCCCGAACGCCCCGTCGGACCAGAGCGCGTCGCCCATCACCATCGGGACCGCGGAGTGCCGGATGACGAGGACCGCGGTGAGGTCGGCATCGGTCAGCCCATGCACCATCTGATACCCGGAGAGGAACGAGCGCGCCTGGTGGAGGCAGACGCCATCCTTCACCTCGGGGGCATCGAAGACGATCCGGTACTTCCCGGTGATCCGATCGACCCACGACATATCCCAGTTCCCTTGGACGAGCTCGGCGTCCTCGGGCATCGCGCCCATCGCCCCGAGTGGTGACGAGGCGGCCACGCCACCGGCGGCGAGGAGAGAGGCGTGACGGAGGAAGTCGCGACGCTGCGGCATGGGTCGTGGGGTTCGGGTGACTCCCTGCAATCTGGGCAGCGCAGGACCACCGGCGCCACCATCTCCCCTAGCTTTGAGGCGATGACCACGCGCCAGACCGCACTCGATGGCCTTCCCCCGCTCCCGATCGACGCGGTGCTCCCGCAGCTCGCGTCGGCGCTCGAGGGGCCGGGGGCCGCCGTGGTGATCGCCCCGCCGGGCGCTGGCAAGACGACGCGGATCCCCCTGGCGCTCCTCGACGCCCCGTGGCGTGGCGAGGGACGGATCCTCGTCCTCGAACCCCGTCGGCTCGCCGCCCGCGCCGCGGCCACGCAGATGGCGCGCCTACTCGGCGAGCGCGCGGGCGAGACGGTGGGCTACCGCGTGCGGCACGACAGCAAGGTCAGTGCACGCACCCGCATCGAGGTCGTGACCGAGGGGATCCTCACGCGGATGCTGCAGGAGGATCCGGGGCTGGACGGCATCGCCGCCGTCTGCTTCGATGAGTTCCACGAGCGGCACCTGACCACCGATCTCGGGCTGGCGCTCACCCTCGAGTCCCGCGCCGTGCTCCGCGAGGATCTCCGCCTCATCGTGATGTCCGCGACGCTCGACCCTGCCCCGGTCGCGGCCCGACTCGGTGAGGCGCCGGTGATCGTAAGCGAAGGGCGCGCCTATCCTGTGGAGACCCGGTGGCGCCCGGTGCGCGAGGGGACCTCGCTCCCACTCGCCGTCGCGCAGGCGATCCGTGAGACGTGGCGTGAGGTCGATGGGGACTGCTTGGTCTTTCTCCCGGGCATCGCGGAGATCCGGCGGACCGAGCAGGCGATCATCGAACTCCCACCCCCCGGCCCACACGAGGTCGCGGTGCTCCATGGCGCGCTCGCCCTCGAGGCGCAGGACGCCGTGCTCCGACCACGGACGGACCGCCGACGGATCATCCTCTCGACGGCGATCGCCGAGTCCTCGGTGACGCTAGAGGGGGTGCGGATGGTGGTTGATGCGGGGCGATCACGCATCCCTCGCTTCGACCCGCGCAGCGGGATGACGCGGCTCGCCACGGTGCGCGTCTCTCAGCAATCGGCAGACCAGCGGCGCGGACGGGCCGGACGCGTGGCGCCTGGGCGCTGTGTGCGGCTCTGGAGCGAGGGAGAACACGCTGCCCTTCCCGTGCGCGCGGTGCCGGAGATCCTCGAGTCCGATCTCACGGCATTGGCCCTTGAGCTCGCCTGTGCGGGAATCAGCGATGCCAGCACGCTCCGATGGATGGACGCGCCACCGAGTGGGGCGCTCGCGCGAGGGCGTGCGCTGCTCACCGACCTCGGCGCGCTGGCCCGCGACGGGCGCGCTACCCCGCACGGACATGCCATGGCGGCGCTCGGCGTCTCCCCGCGCCTCGCGCATCTCGTGCTCGCCGGAGCCGCCCGAGGTGAAGGCCGTCTGGCCTGTGAGATCGCGGCCCTCCTCGCCGAGCGAGATGTGTTGCGGCGCGAAGCGGCGGATCTCGATCCTGACCTGACGACGCGGATCGAGGCGGTGCGCGGGATGCACCGGGCGCAGGTGGACGGGGCGCGCCTCGAGCGCGTGCGCACCGAGGCGCGGGCGCTGCAACGGGAGATCCCAGCGGCGTCGGTTGGGGCGCGCGAACGCGACGAGCCAATCGATCCAATCCTCGTTGGGGAGTTGGTCGCACTCGCCTATCCCGATCGGGTGGCGGCACGACGTGGCGGGGAGGGCGCGCGCTACCTTCTGCGCAATGGCCGTGGCGCGCGGCTCGATCGCCCCGGACATCTCGCCCGGGTCCCCTTCCTCGCCATCGCTGATCTCGATGGCGAGGCGTCGGAGAGTCGGATTTGGCTTGCCGCCCCGCTCGACGAGGCCGCGCTGCGACGAGCGGCCGGTGCGGGGATCACCACCGCCCGCACCGTGACGTGGGATGCCGTCGCGCAGCAGGTCCGCGCGACGGAGCGCGAACAGCTGGGCGCGATCGTGCTCAAGGAGCGGCCGGCGGCCGACGTCTCCACCGCGGAGCTGACCGTGGTCTGGATCGATGCCGTGCGCACGGAGGGGCTCGCCCTGCTCCCCTGGAGCGAACACGCCACCCGTCTCCGCACGCGCCTCGCCTTCGCGCATGCGATCGATCCCACGACCTATCCGGATGTCAGCGACGATGCGTTGCTCGAGACGCTGGAGACCTGGCTCACTCCGATGCTCCCCGGCGTGACCCGGCTGAACGACCTCGCACGCCTGGATCTCACCTCGGCGCTCGTCCATGGGCTGCCCTGGGCCGCGCGAGCGCGACTCGACCTCCTCGCACCCACGCATCTCGAGGTACCGAGCGGCTCACGGATCCCGATCGACTACACCGATCCCGCCGCCCCCGTGCTCGCGGTGCGACTGCAAGAGGTGTTCGGGTGGACCGAGACCCCACGCATCGGCGAGGGCCGCGTGCCCCTCACCCTGCACCTCCTCTCCCCGGCGCATCGCCCCGTGCAGGTGACGAAGGACCTCGCGGGCTTCTGGAAGACGACCTACTTCGACGTGCGGAAGGATCTCCGTGGGCGGTATCCGAGACATCCGTGGCCGGAGGATCCGCTCAGCGCGCCGGCGACGAGGCGCGCGAAGCCGCGCGGGACCTGACGGGCGCGTTCGGGCGCCCGCTGCGGATCGCCCGGACGGGATCAGACCCGCGTGATCCCCGCCTTCCCATGCTCCACCCGCCACTGCCCCGCCGTCGTCACCGGCGCACCCGGCTTTTCGACGTACGGCACCTCACGATACGTCGCGGTCCACGCACTCGGCGTGACCTCGTGCAGCACATACCCGCGGCGCGCGCTGTGCCACTTGACCTGCGGATTGTCGGCCGCGAGTTCCGCCGCCCCCTGCCAGGTCGCACTCCCGTCCCCACCGGAGCTGATCGACGTCCCGACGAACTCGGCAGCGACGACCGGGCTCTCCCGACGATCGGGGAGGCGTGTCAGCTCATTGACGAAGTTCGCATGCACATCCCCCGTGAGGACCACCGTGCGGTTGGGGGCGCGCTCAGCGATCGTCTGGAGCAGGCGCCGCTGGCTGGCGGGGTAGCCCGCCCACCCATCCATGTAGAGGGCCTGTCCTGGACCCGCGCGATTGTCGAAGGAGGCGACGGGGATCTGTTGCCCCAGCACCTGCCACCGACTCCGTGACGCGCCAAGCCCATCAAAGAGCCACCGCTCCTGCTCGGCGCCCAAGAAGGTCCGATTGGGGTTCTCCCACTCACCACACGGGACCTGCTGCGTCCCATCGCCACAGGCCTGATCGTCCCGATACTGCCGCGTATCGAGCATCCAGACGCGCGCGAGAGCGCCCCACGCCGTCGACCGACGGATGGTCAGATCCGCCCACGACTTCGCCCGCGGCACCCGGACCGGCTGATGCTCCCACCACGCCTGATATGCCGCCGCTCGCCGCGCCCGCATCTGCTCGGCCGATTCCATCACATTCTCACCGACGTCGTTCGCGTAATTATTGTCGACCTCGTGGTCGTCCCAGGTCACGAGCCAGGGACAGAGCGCATGGGCCGCCTGCAGCAGCGGGTCGAGCTTGTACTGTGCGTAGCGCGTGCGATAGTCGTCGAGTGATCGGATCTCGAATCCCCGATGCGGACGGACCGCCCCGGCACGCGCGCTGTACTCATAGATGTAGTCGCCGAGGTGGGTGATGAGATCGCACCGCTCCTGTGCGAGGTGCTGATACGCGGTGTAGAGCCCCTGCTCATAGTTCTGGCAGGAGACCATCCCGAAGCGCAGCGGGGTCAACGCCCCCTCCGCCGGCGCGGTCCGGAGACGACCGACGGGACTGACCGCCCCTCCCGAGCGAAACCGATAGCAATACCACCGATCGGCCTCGAGCCCTTCGACATCGACATGCACCGAGTACGAGAGCTCGGGGGCCGCGGTGTACCGCCCCTTCCTCACGATCCGCGTGAACTGCTCGTCATCAGCGACCTCCCAGTCGACGATCGGCCGCGTCCCCGGCATCCCCCCCTCGGGCTCGAAGGGCCGCGGGGCGAGTCGCGTCCAGATCACCGCACCGGTCGACGTCGGATCCCCACTCGCCACCCCCAAGGCGAAGGGATCGTCTGCGAAACGCGGATGCCAGGTGATCTGCCATTCGTTGGGCATGATGGCGCAGAGCGCCGCCATCCGCGTGAGGTCACCGAGGAACCGCCGACGTGGAAGCATGAGGCTCAGGGCCAGGGGAGGGTGAGGACCGGGAATCGCGTGCGCGCGGCGGGATCATCCTCGCCATCGAAGTAGGCCGCGATCTCGCGAAGGGCCCGCATGCGCAGGGCCTGATCGGGAACCAGCCCCCCGTTCGTCTGTTGCAGACGCCCCGCGAGACGGCGGAGATGGGACTCCGTCACCGCGCGCACATCAGGCATCGCCTGCTTGTCCCCCGCACGGTCGAGCATCGTGTTGAGCACCACGCGCTGCGCCAGACGCCGGAGCGTCTGCGTCTGGAAATCCGCACTCGGTGCCGCGCCCCAGATGCGATCGAGGATCGTCCGATAGACCTCATCGAGGGTGAGGTCGGTCGCCCCACGGGACCGGAAGAGGACCACGCGGGCCAAGCGCTCACGCTGCAGCAGTCCCTCGATCACCTCGGTGACGAGCCCGCCCGCGTGCGTGATCTCATCGAAGGCGGTCCCGGCCGCGGACGGCGCCCACGCCAGGCTCGGGTCCCCACCCGCCGGCACTGGGGGGATCAGCGCCTGCACCCTCGGCGGTACGGCGAGGTTCGCCGGCTCGAGGGCGTCGAGCGCCATCGTCAGCGCCTTCCGCTGCTCAGCCGCCGGCACGACCGTCGTCGGCGTCTGACCATCACCGCGCATCGCATACCGGAAGTCCATCCCCCCGAGGGTCTTCACGAGCCCTTCGAGGGAGTAGCGGTGATGCAGATAGAGATGGGTGAAGCGCATGTTGAGGAGATACATCGGCTCGCCGGGCTGGATCGCGCGCTCATCGAACCGCTCGATGCCCAGCTTCCGCACCGCACTCGTGCGCTCGACCGCCTCGAACATTGTCGCCCCTTCCACCCAGCGCGTCACGACGGGGATCGACCCCTCGGCCCCCGCATGCTGGTCGGCGATGAACCGGAGATCCCGCTGCAGCCCCTCCCGCACGATCGTCCGGAGTCCCTCCGCCTCCGCCTGGGCTGTCGGATACCAGGTATACCCGTAGCGGATCGCGAGGGAGTCCCACGCGCCCGCGAATGGGGCATAGGCCTTCGAGAAGTCGAGCTGGCCCTTCCCGTCCACGGTGATCAGCGGGAAGGGATAGTCCATCACACTCGACCGCCCCTGCGCATGCGCGATGTAGTTGTGCGAGAGGCCGAGGGTGTGGCCGATCTCATGGGCCGCGTGCTGCCGACGCCGGGCCATCGCGAAGGCCTCGGCCGAGACATTCGCACGCGCCCCACCGAGCGCCGGCACCAGTCCCGCGTAGATGTTGTAGTCGATTAGCGAGCGCCAGGCATCCATGCGCACCACGGTGCGGACGATTTCACCGGTGCGGGGGTCGTTGATCGACGGACCGACGGAGGGCCCCGGCCCGCTCCGGTGGATCCAGTAGATGAGGTTGTAGCGCGCATCCATCGGGTCGGCGCCCTCGGGGAGATCGCGCACCTGGAAGGCATTCTTGAACCCCGCCCCTTCGAAGACGGTGTTCCACCACCCCCCACCGATCCGGAAGGCGGTGCGATAGGGCTCGGGGATCCCCGGGTCGAGGTAGTAGACGATCGGCGTGACCGGCTCGGTGAGCTGCCCGCGCGCATAGGCGGCGGGATCCTTCGGGATGAGTCGCCACCGGTTGATCAGCCCCGCGCGATAGGTCCCGTCGAATCCCTGAGTGAGATCGAGATAGCTCTCCCCGAAGTAGCCGGACCGGGGGTCGGCGGCGCGCCCACGGAAGCCGTTCGATTCGGGGAGCGCGACGAGCGAGTGATGGAGTTCGAAGGTCGGGGAGGACGCCACCGGGGCGTTCCGACGGAGCGCCGGCCCCGGATTGTCCACCGCGAAGGTGAGGACGGCGTGGATCTCGGTGTTCTTGGGGAAGGCCTTCGTCCGCGTCGGCTCGAACCAGCTGCGGTTCGCGTCGACCCGCGCCGTCCCCTGCTGCGACCGACGGAAGCTCTCCGCGATCCCGTAGACGTCGGAGAGGAAGAGCGCGGTGGCATCGACCGTCAGGGTGCCGTTCGCCTCCCCCTCGATGGGGAAGGCGGCGATCACCCCCGTGGGGAAGGCCTCGGCTGCGGCGCGCTGCGAGGCAGCCGACGCGCCCGGGGCCCGCACCCCCCAATTATCCGTGACGAGAACGAGTCGCTTCCCGCGCCGCTCGAGTCGGACGATCGTCCCATCGCCGAGTTGGCCGCGATCGAGCCCCAGGGCCGGCGCCCCCGCGCCCGTCGCGAGGACCACCTGATGCATGAAATCGCGGCCGATCCGCTCGGCGGGGACCTCAAGGAGGAGCTTGTTGCGATCGGCGTCGACACGGACCCCGATGAAGGGGGTCTCCTGGGCGGCGAGCCCGAGAATCGGGAGGACGAGGAGCGAGAGGACGAGCAACGAGCGGAGACGGGACATCGCGTGAGCTCGGACGTGAGTGGTGAGGAGCCGAAGGCAGAGCCTCCCGAGATGGTAACGTCTCCCTCCAAGGGCGTCGAGTACCGTTTGCGTCACGAGGGGACCTGGTTACCCTCCGTGGTCTGAAATCCCCACCTCGACCCGCCCCTCGTGCCCGCCACCCTCCGCACCGCTCACCTCCTGAGCGCCTCCCTCCTCCTCACCGCCTGCGGCGGTGGTGGTGGTGAGGGGGGGACCGCCCCGGCCCCGAAGCTCACGGTGTCCATCACCCCGGGGATCGACACCATAGAAGTCGGGGACAGCACCCTGTTCACGGCCACGGTCACCGATGCCAAGGGTGTCCCGGCGACCGGGGTGACCCTCACCTGGCGCTCGACCAATGCCGCGGTCGCGACGGTGAGTGCGACGGGGCGCGTCACCGGCGTCGCCGTAGGCGGAAGCTCCATCGTCGGGAGTGTGACCGGCGGGCCGGCGGACACGGTGAGCATCGTCGTCGTCACGCCCCCGCCTCCGCTCCCCTCGGTGCGCGTGACGGAGATCCACTATGACAACGTGGGCACGGACGTCAACGAGGCTATCGAGGTCGAGGGCCCCGCCGGCACCGATCTCGCGGGATGGACGCTGGTGCTCTACAACGGCAATGGGGGGGTGCCGTACGACACCCTCGAGCTCTCCGGGGTCCTGGGCGCGACGTGCGGCAATCGCGGGACGGCCTGGACCTGGGCGCTGAACCTCCAGAACGGATCCCCTGATGGGATCGCCTTGGTGACGCCGACGGACAGCGTCGTCGAATTCCTCACCTATGAGGGAAGCTTCAGTGCGACGGCCGGCGTCGCGGTCGGTGTCCCACCGACGGCGATCCCGGTGAGTCAGGAGCCAGCGCCCGCGATCGGGCAGAGCCTGCACCGCGATGCGACCGGCACCTGGAGCGCGCGCGCCGCGAATTTCGGCTACTGCTTCGGCGTCACGCCGCCCACCGCGAACATCGTGAGTTTCACCGGACGCACCAACGCCGATCCCGCGCTCCCCGTCGGGTTCGAAGACCAGCTCTTCGCGACGCTCCGCTCTGGGACCACCGGCGAGACCGTGAGCACCACCTTCACCTGGAGCTCTGAGACCCCGACCCTCGCCAGCGTCGACTCGCGCGGGGTGGTCCGCGCCCTCGGCTCGGGAACGGCGATTCTCCGCGCCACGGCCTCCGACGGCACGACGAGCACGTACCCCCTGCGCACGCGCGTCGCCGCTGCCTCGACCACCGCAGCCTATGCGGGGAACACCGAGTTCGGTGATCCGACCGATGGGAACGCCGCGGATGAGGTGATCATCCGGCGAGCCGAGTACACCACTTCCTTCGATCCGACCCGTGGGATCCCGAACTGGGTGAGCTACGCCCTCGACCTCACGCATCTGGGCTCTGAGGATCGGTGCGACTGTTACACCTATGATCCCGAGTTGCCGGCAGCCAACACGATCACCACCGCCGACTACACCGGCGCAGGCACCGCCGCAGGATACGCGATCGATCGTGGACATCTCGTCCGCTCCTTCGACCGCACGGCCGGCGCCCTCGACAACGCGCGCACCTTCCACTTCTCGAACATCATCCCCCAGGCGGCGGACAACAATCAGGGCCCATGGGCCACTCTCGAGACCTATCTCACCGACCAGGCGATTCTCAGCGGGAAGGAGGTCTATGTGATCGCGGGGGCGACGGGCTCCAAGGGGACCGTGAAGGGCGAGGGCAAGATCACGATCCCGGCGCAGGTCTGGAAGGTGGCGCTCCTCCTCCCGCGGGATGCGGGGCTCGCGAGTGTGACGAGCGCCGCGGACGTGCAGGTCGTCGCGGTGATCATGCCGAACGAGGCCGGGATCCGCACCGTGGCGTGGCAGACGTACCGCGTGACCATAGATCAGGTGGAGGCGCTCACCGGGCTCGACCTCCTGCGGCTCTTGCCGGATGCGATCGAGACGGAGCTCGAGGCGCGGGTCCCCTGACCCGCGTCCTCAGTTGATCGTCAACGTCTGCGTCACCGAGGTGTAGACCACCGGGAGTTCACGCAGGTCGCTGGTCACCTGGCCCCCGGTCCGGACCCCGGCGGCATTGAAGACCGCCCCGTGGTTCGGGCACCGGAATCCACCGGTGGTGATGTTGATGGTGGTGCCCGCATGCGGACAGACCATCGAGAAGGCGCGATACGTGGTGGCGTTCACCCGCACCACCGCGACCGGGGTCGTACTCCCCCCATCGACGCGAGCAATCCCGCCATCGGCGGCCAGGGCCGGGAAGTTCGCGAGCACGACGGTCAGTCGCCCGGTCGGGGGGGATCCCCCGCCCCCGGTCCCCTCGTCATCGTCACCTCCGAGCGGCCCGTCATCACCACACGCCGAGAGCACCGCCAGCACCGACGCCGCGAGGGTGGCCGAGAGGAACCGGCGGCGATCGTGATCGATCGAAGGAACCGAGGTCTGGTCACGGAGGGGACAGAGGTGCAGGCAGTCGGTCATCGGTGCCTCAGCGAAAGAGGTCGAGCATCATGAGCCAGCCGGAGGTGGCGAGCGCCATCGATCCGATGGCGACGGTGCGATGGGTGCGACGGGCACGGCCGGAATCATCGGCCTCCTCCGCCAAGAGCCCCGTCGCGAGGAACCCGGCATCGGCGGCGAGCAACAGGATGGCATGCAACCGCTTCCGGGTCCGATCGGTGGGATCGTTCCACCCCTCGTACAGATTCCAGAGGCCGGTCACCGTGTTGACGGTGAAGAGGGTCGCGACGCCGGTGGCGGCGAGCTCGTGGCCATCCTCGACCCCCTCCCCCTCGTCATCCCCGCGCATTAGCTGGGTGCCGGCCCAGTACTGATACGCGAAGAGCGGGAGCATCGCATAGCTCCCCCAGCGATGGACGTCGAGACGCCGGTAGTACCAGGCAGAGTACTCCGGGACGGAATCCTGTCCCACGGGAAGGGGGGGGAGTGCGCGTCCCTCATCGAGACGCGGTGCCGGGAGCGCTGGCCGCGCCCCGAAGCGACTCGCCGGGAGGGGGGCCCCGGCTTCCGCGGCTGCCGACGGGACCGGTGCACGGGCACCCGAATCCGCCGGGAGCGCAACGACCAACTGGAAAGCGAGGATGGCGACAGGGAACAGGGGCATCGGCGACTCCTCACAAGGGGACGGAACTCTTCCAAGCTACGTCCTCGTTCGCTTGCGGGGGGAGCCCTCACCCCCACCCACCCCTCCCGAGCCCCGCCATGGCCCTCGCCCTCAAGGTCTACGCCGCCTGCTTCGCCACCTTCTTCACCCTCGACCTCCTCTGGCTCGGCGTGGTCGCGAAGGGGTTCTACCGGCAGCATCTCGGGCATCTGATGCGCGACGACGTGCAGTGGCCGGCGGCGCTCGCCTTCTATCTGATCTACCTCGCGGCGATCGTCATCCTCTGCGTCCTCCCCGCCCTCGAGAAGCAGTCACTCGCGCGCGCCATAGGACTCGGCGCGGTCTTCGGCCTCGCGGCGTATGCGGCGTTCGACCTGACGAGCCTCGCCCTGCTCAAGGGATTCCCGGTCCCCGCGGTGCTGGTCGACCTCGTGTGGGGCACCGTGCTCACCGCGAGCGTTAGCGCGGCGGGGTATCTCGTCGGACGAGGGTGAGGATCGAGTAGAGGGCCACCGACTCGTCGCGCTGATTGCGCACATCGACGTCCCACTCGACGACCCCCTGCGGGACACCCCCCTCGGGGGTCTCCTTCACCGTCTTCTGCTTCACCGTCAGGCGCACCTGGATGGTGTCGCCGGGATAGACCGGCTTGGTGAACCGCAGGCGCTCGAGCCCGTAGTTCGCCATCACCGGCCCGAGCGCGGGTTCCACGAAGAGCCCCGCCGCCGCGGACACGATGAAGTAGCCGTGCGCGACGCGGCCGTCGAAGACGCCATGGGCCTTCGCCGCCGCCTCGTCCATATGGGCGTAGAAGGTGTCACCGCTCAGCCGCGCGAACGCCTCGATGTCCTCGAGGGTGATGGTGCGCGTCTTGGTGACGAGGGTATCCCCGATCTCGAGCTGCTCGAAGGGGCGCGTGAAGGGATGCGGCCCCTCCGTGCGCTGCACCGCGCCCGCGCTCCACTCGTGCGTGATCGCGGTGAGCATCGACGGGCTCCCCTGCACCGCGGTCCGCTGCATGTAGTGGAGCACGCCACGCACCCCGCCCATCTCCTCCCCGCCGCCCGCGCGGCCAGGGCCACCATGGACGAGGTTCGGGAGCGGTGAGCCGTGGCCTGTGCTCTCCTTCGCACTCGTGCGATCGAGCACCAAGAGCCGACCATGATAAGGTGCCACACCGAGGACGACCTCACGGGCGACCTTCGGACTCGCCGTGATCAGGGAGCCCACGAGGGACCCCTTCCCACGCTTGGCGAGCGCCACCGCCTCGTCCAGGGTCTCGTACGGCATCACCGTGTTCACCGGTCCGAACGCCTCGATGTCATGCGGCTCCGCCTTCGCGAACGGGGCATCGCACACCATGAGCATGGGGCCGAAGAAGCATCCCGCCGCGCGGTCGGCGCCACGCACCTCGAAGTCGCCGCCACCGAAGACCAACTCCCCCGCCGCCCGGATGCGATCGGCCGCCGCCCCCACATCGCGCACCTGCCCTCGGCTCGCGAGCGGCCCCATGCGGACCCCCTCCACGCGCGGGTCGCCGATGGTCGTGCTCGCGAGGCGCTTGGCGAGGGCGGTGACGACCGCCTCCTCCATTCCCTTCGGGACGATGGTCCGGCGGATCGCGGTGCACTTCTGCCCCGCCTTCGTCGTCATCTCCCGCACGACCTCCTTGACGAAGAGATCGAACTCCTCGGTGCCGGGTGCCGCGTCGGGGCCGAGGATGCAGCAGTTGAGGGAGTCGGCCTCCATGTTGAAGCGGACCGAGTGCCGCACCAACGCAGGACTCTCCTTGAGCATCTGCCCCGTCGCCGCGCTCCCCGTGAAGGCGACAGCATCCTGCTCCTCCACATGGGTGAGGAGATCGCCCGCGCTCCCGCAGATCAGCTGCACCGCCCCCGCCGGGAGGACGTTGGCCGCGATCATCTCACGGAACATGAGCTCCGTCAGGTAACTCGTCGCCGTCGCCGGCTTCACGATGCACGGCACCCCCGCGAGGAGGGCAGGCGCCAACTTCTCGAGCATCCCCCAACAGGGGAAGTTGAAGGCGTTGATGTGGATCGCGACCCCCTCGAGCGGGACACAGATATGCCGCCCGGCGAAGGTGCCGCCCTTGCCGAGGAGTTCCTGTGGCCCCTCGACGAAGAAGGTCTCGTTCGGGAATTCGCGGCGTCCACGGCTCGCATAGGCGAACAGGGTCCCGATTCCCCCTTCGATGTCGACCCAACCGTCCGCCCGCGTCGCCCCGGTCGCGGACGAGAGCTCGTAGAAGTGCTCCTTCCGCGCCATCAGATGTTGCGCCAGCGCCTTGAGCATCCGCGCGCGCTCATGGAAGGTCATCCGCCGGAGCGCAGGCCCACCCACCCGCCGCGCGTACCGGACCATCTCGCCGAAGTCGAGCCCACCGCTCGAGGCCTCGGCGATCGCCTCCCCGGTGACGGCGTGATACAGGGTGGCCGCCCCACCGGTCCCGGCGACCCACTCCCCGAGCGCGTAGTTCTGCAGACGGTTGATCATCGCGATTGTGTCTCCTTCCACGTCTTCAGGATGGCGGCCTGTTCGGGCCGATCGGCCGGCACCGCACGGAGGGGCTCGACCTCACGCCACTCCGCCTGCATCGCTGCGGGAAGGCGCTGATAGAGGGCAGTGCCTTCGGTCTTCCAGGCGAGCATCTCGTCACTCACCTCCTTCACGATCTTCGCGGGGTTCCCGACGACGACGCTCCGCTCGGGGATCCGCATCTCCGCCGGGACGAAGCAGAGCGCCCCGATGATGCTCCCCGCCCCGACCGTCGCGCGGTCCATGATGACGGCGTTCATCCCGATCAGTGCGTTCGCCCCGATATGCGCCCCGTGCACCACGGCCCCATGCCCGATGTGCGCTCCGGGCTCCAGCACCACGGTCACGCCGGGGAACATGTGCACCGTGCAGTTCTCCTGCACGTTGCACCCATCTCCGATGATGATCCCCCCCCAGTCGCCGCGGATCGCCGCGCCGGGCCCGATGTAGACATCCTTCCCGATGATCACATTCCCGGTGACCGCGGCCTTCGGATGCACGAAGGCACTCTCGTGCACCACGGGGATGAACCCATCGAAGGCGTAGCAGCTCACACCCGCTCCAGGATGAGGGCGTACCCCTGCCCGACCCCGATGCACATCGTGCAGAGGGCGTAGTGCCCGCCGCGATGTTGCAACTCACGGGCCGCCGTGAGCGCGAGCCGCGCCCCGCTCATCCCCAGCGGGTGGCCGAGCGCGATCGCCCCGCCGTTGGGATTCACGCGCGGGTCCTCGTCGCCGAGCCCGAGCTCACGGAGCGAGGCGAGCCCCTGCGCGGCGAAGGCCTCGTTGAGCTCGATCACATCCATCTGGTCGAGGGTGAGCCCGGCCAACTCGAGCGCCCGGCGCGTCGCTGGCACCGGACCGATCCCCATCACCCGGGGCTCGACCCCTGCCGCCGTGGCCGCGACCACCTGCGCGATCGGAGTCAGCCCATGTACGCGCAGGCCACGTTCGGACGCCAACAGCAACGCCGCCGCGCCATCGTTGAGCCCCGAGCTGTTCCCCGCCGTCACCGATCCCTGCCCATCATGCCGGAAGGCGGGCTTCAGCTTCGCCAACGTCTCGAGGGTGGTGTCGGGGCGCAGGAACTCGTCCTGCTCCACGCGCACCGCCGCGCCCTTCTTCTGCGGGATCTCGACCGGGACGATCTCCTCGGCGAGCCGCCCATTCGCGCGCGCCGTCGCCGCCTTCTGCTGTGATCGGAGCGCGAAGGCATCCTGATCGGCACGGGTCACGCCGTACCGTTCGGCGACGTGTTCAGCCGTCTCCCCCATCGAGTCGGTGCCGTGTGCGGCCTTCATCGCGGGATTCA
>JBMTXT010000043.1:0-14244 GCA_049453775.1 Gemmatimonadaceae bacterium
TCCGCCCCCGCTGTCGTTTCGGCATCACCGCGCGACGCGTACTGCCGTCACCACCAGATCACGGCGCGCTCACCCGCATCGCCACCACGGGCCCCTCGATCCCACGCCGATCCACCGGACGGACCACCAGACGATCAGCCGGCACCGTGAGCCGCACCTCGGTCGCGCTCCCGTGCAGCAGCTGACTCCGCCATGACCCACCCGCCTCACGGAGCTGCACCATCCACCACTGCGGACGCTCACCATCCACGGAGCGAAGGCGCGCGATCATCTCGCGCGTCTCCACACGGCGCACCTCCACCCGCGTCGCCCCCACCGCCGGCGCCTTGAGCCACGGCGAGGCCGGCACCAACGCCGTCCCCGCATACGCCTCACGACGCAACCGCGTCGCCACCGAATCGCGATCATCGAGGAAGGCGATCGCCGAGAAATGGATGTTGCCCGTCGCCCCACTGTCGGCGCGCGTGAGCTTCACCTGCTGCAACATCTCCTCTGCGGCCCAGGGTGTACGCGACTTGTCCGCCACGCGATTGGCATGATTCCCGGGCCAGAGATGCCGTCCGAAGGCGTTCTGCTCCCCCCACCACCGCAGCAGCACCGTGTACGGCTGCGCCGGCGCGGCATGCGGCCAGTAGAGCTGCGGGGCGAAGTAATCGACCCACCCCTCCTGGAGCCACTTGCGGGCATCGGCATAGAGCTCGCTATACGCATCGAACCCCTTCACGATCGCTGGACTCCCCGGCCGCCAGATCCCGAACGGACTCACCCCGAACTTCACCCACGGCTTGACCGCATGGATGCTGTCGTGCAACGCCTGCACCAGACGGTCGACATTGTCGCGACGCCAGTCGTCCCGCCCCAAGGTCCCCCCGCCCCGCTGATACCGCGCATAGCTCTCGGCGTCCGGGAACTCGATCACCTGACCACGACGATCCCGCTCCTTGTAGGGATAGAAGTAGTCATCGACATGCACCCCATCGATGTCATAGCGGCGCACCACATCCATCACCACACGGAGCGTGTGCGCGAGCACGGCGGGCTCCCCGGGATCCATCCAGAGATGGGTCCCGTAGCGCTTCACCAAGGCCGGCTGGCGATTCGTGAGATGCGAGCCCGCCAGGGGCCCCTTCGCCGATGGATGCCGCGCGCGATAGGGATTGAACCAGGCATGGAGCTCGAGCCCGCGCTGATGCGCCGCCTCGACGGCGAAGGTCAGGGGGTCCCAGCGCCCCGCTGGCGCCTGACCCTGCCGCCCCGTGAGATACTCCGACCAGGGCTCGAGTGCCGAGCGGTACAGCGCATCGCCGGCGGGCCGCACCTGCAAGATCACGGCGTTGAGTCCACTCGCCTGCGCGCGGTCGAGGATCACCGTCAACTCGCGCTGGACCTCGGCGACCGGCAGGCCGGGCTTCGACGGCCAATCGATGTTGCTCACCGAGGCGACCCAGAGCCCTCGGAACTCTCGCCCCACCGGCGGTGGGACACAGGTGGTATCGGCGGCATCACAGAGCTCCGTCGGAACGAGAGCGCCGGTCCGCCCCGCGGGCGCCGCGCCGCGCTGCGCCTCGACGACTGGCGACACGAGTAAGATGAGACAGCAGAGACGACGGACGATCAGCGCCCGATCCGGTGACGACATCCGCGCCCTCCTATCGCACGACGTAGACGAGATTCCCGCTCGGGTGCGTCGAGCAGGCCCCACCATACGTCCCAGGCGTGCTGATCGTGTATTCCATCGTCGTCTGGGGTTCGGCCGTGAAGAGCGCGAGCGCATGACGCGCGGTATCCGCATTCACGACCTGGATCACCGTCTGACGTCCGCGCGCCGCGACGAAGAGGGTCTCCGGGAGTGGCCGACCATCGACCGTCGCGACCCCGCCGGTCGCGATGTCGATCCGCACCGCCGGCCGCGGCCAGAGGACCCACGCCGCGAACCCCGTCACGAGGACGATCAGACTCGCGACCACCACGCGATCCCTCCTCACGGTGTGCGGACTCCCGCCCGGACCGCGAGTGAGCGCCCAGAGGCGAAGTCGAAGGTGACCTCCACCGTATCGCCCGGCACCAGGGGATCGCGTAGCCGCAGCAGCATCACATGCGCGCCCATCGGGCGGAGCTCGAGCCGGCCACCGGATGGCAAGGCGAAGCCGACCACCGGTCGCATCCGCATCATCTCCCCCTCCATCACCGACTCATGCAGCTCGGTGCGCTCGGCTGCCTCACTCCGCACCCCGGTGAGCGAGTCCCCCTCAGGCAGCGCGTTCTCCAACTGCATATAGACCGCCGTGTTCTTCCCAGCGTCTGCCGGCCGCGCCCAGGGCGCCACGGCGGTGAGTCCCGTGGAGGTCATGGCCGGCACGGAGGCCGCAGCGTCCGTGGTGGTGGGACGGCCCTCAGGGGTCGCCTGCTCAGTACCGCCGCAGGCAGCAGCCATGAGGAAGAGCCCGCTAGCGCAGGCGGCGAAGATCGTCCGCGATGTCATCGGCACGCACTCCAGGTGGGATCATGAGACGGAACCGCCCCTCCGCGTCCACCACGAAGGTGTGCGCCGGATGAGCGACGGTGTAATCGGGGGTGCGCGGATCCCCCTCGGGATAGGCGGCGATCGCCCAATCCTGGAGCAGCCGAGCGAGCTCCGCGTCAGTGGGCGCGGTCCCGGAGAACGCGGGATCGAACTGCCGCGCATAGCCATGCGCCTCTGCCGGCGAGTCGCGCGACGGATCCACACTCACGAAGATCCAGCGGATCCCCGTCGTATCGGCGCCCAGAGCGCGCTTGGCCCGCGCCCAATCGGCGAGCGTCGTCGGGCAAACATCGGGACAGTGGGTATACCCGAAGTAGAGCACCACGACCGCACCGCGCAACGAGTCGAGCCGGACCCGCGTGGCCCGGAGGTCGGCAGCCCCCGCAAGGACGAGCGCCGGCGCAGGTTCTGCCGGCGCACGCACGATCCCATGCCAGGGACGTTCGGCACACCCCAGGACGGAGAGCACCAGCAGGGTGATGACGACGAGCGGACGCATCACCGAAAACTAGTCAGCGGCCTCGGCGCGGTGGCCATGGGACGAAGGCGCTCACCTCGCGCTGGTACAGGCGATAGGCCGCACCGCGCGACTGCACCGCATGCGCCTCGGTGGCCGCGATCCCCGTCACCTTTAATAGGAAGTAGAGCATCAACAGCGGGCTTCCGATCGTCGCCCACCCGAAGGACGAGGGGAGCGCGAGCAGGACGAAGGCGCACCAGCTGAGCCAATCGAAGAAGTAGTTCGGGTGGCGCGACCACCCCCAGAGCCCTACACGACAGACCTGACCCCGACTGGCTGGGTCGGCGACGAACCGACGGAGCTGCGCATCGGCGACACTCTCCCCCACGACCGCGATCACCGCCAATGCGACGCCCGCGAGGAAGAGGGGATCGAGCATCGGGGCGGGATCCATCGCCGCCACGAAGAAGGGAGCGGCCAACGCCGTCGCCAGCACCCCCTGGAACAGGAAGAACGCCAACATCTTGGCGTCGACGTTCCCGCCCCACCGCCCCCGCAGCTCGGCGTAGCGCGGATCCTCCGGCTTCCCCGCCACGCGGACGATGAGGTGCGTCGCGAGTCGCAGGCTCCACCCCCCACCGATCACCCCGATGATCCCCCGCCGCGTCGGGTCACCCGTCCCGAGCAGGGCCGCCACGATCGCCTGCATCCCGATCGCCAGCGTCCACCCAATGTCGACCACCCCGGCATTCCGCCAGCGACGATGCAACACCCAGAGGGTGAAGAGGAGCGCCACCGCCCCCACGAGCCCGACGCCGATCATCGCGATCCAATCCATGCTCGGCAAACCCCCGGTCCGGCACCACGGTTCCGCCACCCCCTGACCTCAGGTACCAGGTTCCTGACCCCTGACCCCTGATACCTGTTGCCTGATCCCTGTCTTTATATTACTATATAATTATATATGACCCCCCTCGCCGCCCTCCTCGCCCTCGCCATCGGCGTCGTCCTCGGACTCGTCGGGGGAGGCGGCTCCATCCTCACCCAACCCGTCCTCCACCACGTCGTCGGGCTCAGCCCTGCGTCGGCGATCGTCCTCGGTTACCCCATCGTCGGCATCACCGCTCTCGTCGGGGCCATTCGCCAGCTCCGCACCGGAGCCATCACCCTCCGCGGCACCGTCCCCATGGGGATCGCCGCCATGGGAGGCGCCTGGCTGGGGACCCGTACCGTGACCTGGCTCGGTCTCTCTGGCGAGACGCGATTCCTCCTGCTCGCTGGGACGATGCTGATCGCAGGGGTCGCCATGCTCCGCGATGTCCTCCGCGATCGCCCCTTGGAGCCAACCGATCCACACCCCGCCGGACTGATCGTCACAGGGATCGTGGTCGGCGCCCTCACCGGGATCGTCGGCGTCGGCGGCGGCTTCCTCATGGTGCCCGCCCTCGTCGTGCTGGGCGGGCAAGCCATGCGCCAAGCCGTCGGGACCTCCCTCCTCGTCATCAGCATGAGCACGGCGCTCGCCTTCGCCCTCCAGCGTGGTGACGCCCCGGTTGACTGGACCATCGGGCTCCCCTTCCTCGCCCTCACCGTCATCGGCATGCTGGCGAGCGTCTCGCTCCTCCAGCGCATCCCGCAGCGCCCCCTCAAAGCCGTCTTCGCACTGGCCCTCATCATCATCGGGGCCTTCCTCGCTCTTCCATCCTCGAGGTGACCTCTCATGTTCCTCAAGCGCTTCTATGACGACGGCCTCGCCCAGGCCTCCTACCTCCTCGGCTGCGCCAAGACCGGGGAGGCGATCGTGATCGACGCCAACCGCGATCTCCAGCAATACCTCGATACCGCGGCCGCGGAGAAGCTCACCATCACCCATGTGACGGAGACGCACATCCATGCGGACTACGTCTCCGGCTCACGTGAGCTCGCCCAGCGGACCGGGGCAAAGCTCTTTCTCTCTGCCGAGGGTGGGCCTGACTGGCAGTACGCCTTCGCCAAGGAGTCAGGAGCGATCCTCGTGCACGATGGTGACCTCATCACGGTCGGCAACATCAAGATCGAGGTACTGCACACCCCGGGGCACACCCCGGAGCACATCAGCTTCCTCGTCACCGATACCGCCGCGGCGAACGAACCGATCGGGATCGCGACCGGGGACTTCGTCTTCGTCGGTGATGTCGGGCGTCCTGACCTCCTCGAGAAGGCGGCGGGCGTCGCGAATACCATGGAGGCCGGCGCGCGCCAACTCTATCAGAGCCTCGAGCGCTTCCGCGCCCTCCCCGACTTCGTCCAGGTCTGGCCAGGCCACGGCGCGGGCTCCGCGTGCGGCAAATCCCTCGGCGCGATCCCGACCTCCACGGTCGGCTATGAGAAGCGCTTCAACTGGGGCGTCGGGACCACGCCCGAGGCGGCCTTCGTCGCCGGCGTCCTCGAGGGACAGCCGGAACCGCCCTTCTACTTCGCCGAGATGAAGCGGATCAATCGCGAGGGGCCAGCGATCCTCGGCGGGTTCCGGGTGCCATCGGAAGGGGATCTCGCGGGAGTGGAGCAGGCGCTCGCCGATGGTACGATCGTGATCGATACCCGTCCCGCCGACGTCTTCGCCGCTGGGCATATCCCGGGCACGATCAACACCCCGATGAGCAAGACCTTCTCCACCTGGGCGGGGTGGCTCGTACCGTACGACGTGGACATCCAGCTCATCGCTGATGATGCGACGGTGGTCCTCCGCGCCGTGCGAGAGCTCGCGATGATCGGACTCGATCGCGTGACCGCCTGGTACGCGCCCCACATCATCGCCGATCGACGCGCCGCGGGCCGTCCCCTCGGCACCGTGGCCAAGGTCGATGCGACCACCCTCGCCACCGAGCTACCGAGCGGGAAGGTGATGGTGATTGATGTGCGCAATCGCACCGAGTGGGAAGCTGGGCATCTTCCCGGCGCGACGCATATCCCGATTGGATATCTTCCGCGCCGCCTGACGGAGATCCCCCGTGACCGCCCGATCGTGGTGCACTGCCAGGGAGGCGCCCGCTCGGCGATCGCGACCTCCGTCCTACAACGACTCGGGATCACCGGCGCTCGCGACCTCGTCGGCGGCTTCCACGCCTGGGCGCAGTCAGGTGGGACCGTGGTCCGTGACGGACAGGAGGGGTGATGAAACTCCCCCGCGACCTGACCGCACCGCTCGTCGATCAGCTCTGTGAGCGCTTCAAGGCGCTCGCCGAGCCGGCGCGGATCCACCTCCTCGCGACGCTCCGGCTCGGAGAGCAGAGCGTCACCGATCTCGTCGAGCACACCGGGCTCGGCCAGGCCAATGTCTCACGGCATCTGCAACAGTTGATGAGTGCGGGCTTCATCCGGCGGCGAAAGGAAGGCACCTTCGCCTATTACTCCCTCGCGGATGAGGATGTGCTCAAGCTCTGCGACATCATGTGCGGACGTATCGACGCCGATGCCCGCGAACGCCGACACGGCCTCCGCGCGGTGCGCTGAGACCGATACCCGGCGAATAGACCACGGGGCCCGATCGCATCAGCGACCGGGCCCCGTCAGCATCTCACAGCGAACGGTCTGCCTTATGGCATCATCCCACCAGCCGCGCTGGTCGCAGTGGCGGCGACCGTATCCGTCACCACCGGAGCCGGTGGCGTGGTGAACGGCGGCGGGAGCGGGGTCACCCAATCGGTGTGCGTCCCCCAGATCGCCGGATAGTGCTTCGCCATCTGGAACCCGTACAATGGCTTGTACACCCCGTTGTGGCAGGTCGAGCACTGCGCCTTCGGGGCATCGCCCTTCGGCCCGAGCCGCGATGGATGATAGACCGGCGCCAGGGGGGCCAGATAGTTCGTGTTCAGATCACGGAGCATCTGGATCCCGGCGTAGGCGGTCACACGCTGGGGCGGTGCCTGATCCCAGCTCGCGAACTGCCGTGAGTTGTGACAGAAGGTGCAGTTCACGCCGAGCGAGTTGGACTGGCTGATCATCAGCGCATAGGTCCACTCCGTCTGCTTCACACTGCTCCGATTCGCCGCACTGGGCGCGATGGTCTGCGAGGTCACACGCGCGCCCGCCCCATCGAGATAGTGGCGGAGGATCTGATTCTCATCCGTGTAGAACCAGAGTCCGTTCGGGAGCGGCTTCCCCACATGGCAGGTGTAGCAGGTCACCCCGGTGTTCCCGACATGCTCGGTCCACTCGGAGTTGATGTTCCGCGTCATCTGGATCATCCGACGCGCGACCGCCTTGGTATAGATCGCCTTGCCATCGGGATAGGTGTCCGCGGCGAAGCTCGCGAGGTTGTGGCAGTAGGAGCAGTTCCCTGCCCCGCCGGCCACCCAGCTCGCCATCGCGATCATCGTGCGGTTGAACTCGGCGACGGAGATGTCATTGAGCACCTGGACGTTCTGCCACGGTAGCGGCCCCGGCGGGGACTCGCCGGCGGGGGGGAGGATCGCCGGCATCTTCGCGGCCATCGCCGCCATCGCCGCATCCTGATCACGCGTGACGTAGTTCACTTCCATCGCGGTGCCGCGATACCCCTTCTGGACCACGTCACGATCGACGGAGCCGAAGAACTGACAGCCCGTCGTCCCAAGGACGAGGGCGGCGAGGAGGATCCGATTCAGAGGCTGCATCATGGGGTCCCTCCCGGCGCAGGCGCCGCCGGTGCGGTGAGTGCGGCCGCACTGTCCACCGGCACCGCCGCACTGTCGGTCATCGTCGCCGGAGCGGGCACGACGTAGCTCGGGAAGCCATTGTCGAGACGGCTCGGATACTGGCCGCGCAGCGCCTCCAACTGCTCCTGGGTGAGGATGTTCTGCGCGGGATACGCCGGCGCGACGCCATGCTTCACCGCCCAGAGGTACCAGTTGTCGACCACCGTGCCGGTCAGGAGGATCCCGATCCCCCCCGTGAACCCGACGAGCGAGGCGAACCACCAGGCCCACCGATGGATCGACTCCATCGTCGCGTTCCATCCCATCGTCCAGCGCCAGAAGATCGCCGAGCGCTCCGCCGCGGTCCCGCGGTCGGTGATCTGCTCGATCTCACGCTCGCCACCCAGGCGGCTCACCGCAAGGATCGTCGCCGCATGCATCGCGAAGAGCAGCACCGAGCCGTACAGGAAGACAATCGAGAGGGCGTGGAACGGGTTGTAATAGAGATTCCCGTACCGGATGGAGAAGGCCGAGGTCCAGTCGAGATGGGCGAGCAATCCGAACGGCACCATCTCGCTCCAGCTCCCCACCAGCAACGGCTGGAAGAAGAAGGAGAGGTAGAGGAAGATCGCCGCGCCGAAGGCCCAGGCGAGATGCGTCCCCATCCCGAGCGCACGCGCCCGGGTGTAGGTCCGGATCCACCACGAGATGATCGCGAAGGTCAGGAAGAATCCGGCGATCAGGTACCACCCCCCCTGCTCGAGCGGCGGGAGGATCTTGAGACCGTACTCCGGCGAGGGCGGCTCGAGCGCGAGCCAGGGGAGCTGTCGGACGAGCTCGATGGGGCTCCACCCCACCGACTTCATCATGTTCAGCCCGATGATCTCGAAGGCGAGGAACCCGAACAATAGGGAGAGGATCCCCCAAAATCCGAGATAGATCGGGCCGATCTGGGAATCACCGAGCTTGCCCGCCCAGTAATTGAAGACACCCTTTCCATACCGCTGGCCGAAGGTCTCATCGATCGGGAGCCCGGGATCCGGGGCGGTCCGCACCTGCACGCGGGTGAAGAGATTCTGGTATTCAAGCATGGGAATCTCCGTTAGCGCCAGATGGGAAGATTGAGCCACCAGCCCCACCACTCGGGCCATCCCTTCGTCCAGAACGGACCGGAGATCACGATGCAGATCGCGCTCCAGAGACCGGCGTTCAGGGCGAGGAAGAGTCCGAGGCGATGGATGCCGATCGCCCCGATCGAATAACCGAGGAAATCTCGGAAGAAGACGTTCTCATGCTCACTCGTCTTCACCGGCTCCCCCTTCTTCGGATTGGTCACCGAGAGGATGAGCGACCCATGCATCGCCAAGGCGAGCGTGGTGGTGAAGAAGAAGGTGATGGCGATCATGTGCGCCGGATTGTAGTGGAAGTGCAGGTACTGGTACCCGACGTTCGACACCCAATCCAAGTGCGAGAAGATCCCATACGGGAAGCCATGGCCCCACGCGCCGAGGAGCACGGGGCGGATGATGACGAGCGTCACATAGGCGAACACCGCCATCCCGTAGGCCCAGGGGATGTGCATCCCCATCCCGAGCTTCCGTGAGATCTCCGCCTGTCGGAGCGCCCAGGAGACGAACGCCCCGGTCGCACAGAAGGTGATGATCTGCCACAACCCACCCTCAGCGAGGGGGGCGAGTCCGAGCCCATAACTCAGGTCCGGCGGGGCGATATTGATCTGCCAGATGTTCCACGTCGGCCCGATCGCGGCGCCATAAATGATCAGCAGCGTCCCGAGCGCGGTGAAGAAGATCGTGGTGACGCCGAAGAACCCCACGTAGAAGGGACCGAACCAGAAATCGAACAGGTCCCCCCCGATGAGCGTCCCCCCGCGCACCCGGTACTTCTTTTCGAATGTGAGCATCGCCATCGCGAATCTCTCCAAAGAGGGCGCCTGTGCGTTTCATGCCGGCAGACGCGACCGGCGACCAACGGGTGACGGGTCCGGTGGGGGGGTCGGGGTGCGTCGAGCACCCCGGCCCCGCGCCACCAGCCCGGGACTGCCTACCGGCCCGCGGGAAGCGGCGCCATCTCGGCGGCAGCGACCGGGGCCGAGGCACCCACCGGGGCCGAAGCGGCCGGCAGGGTCCCGTTCTCGATCCACGTGTACCTGTTCGAGCTGAGCAGGATGAAGTGGATGAGCAGCGCGAGCACGCCCAGGAAGCCGGTCATGGCCACCATCACGCGACGCGGGTCGAACATCAACCAGATGCGGTGCATACTGAAACTCCTATAAAAGGAATGGGTCCCCGACCGAGCACGCTGGGCGGACGCCGGGGGGTCCGCCCGAACCCAGGTGACTCAGTCGTTCCGTTGAGGGTCAGCGAGCCGCCGACGCCACCGCGGGAGGGTTGTACTTCGCCTTCAGATCCTTCGGCCAACCCAGCTGACCGAACGCGAAGATGTGCATGACGAGCACCGCGCCAGCGACGAAGCTGAACGTGCCCATCAGGACCTGATGCGGATCGAGGCTGATCCAGACTCTGTGCATGTTTCCTCCTGTGAGTGTGTGGTGTCAGTGGCTCAGAACCACGGACGCCAGGACCACGCCAGGAAGTGCGCCACGACGGCCACTGCGACCCAGGAAATCGTCCCGAGCATGAACTGGCCATGGAAACGCCGGGCGTCTTCCTCGTTCATTCCACCATTGCTGCTCATACGCCACCTCCATGTGGGTATGTCGTCCCGCGAGTACCCGCGCGGTACGGGGGGGGGAAACCGAGCCCATTCGAGTCCCGGTAGTACTGAGTGCTCGTCCGCCTCATGCGCCGACCCCCTGCAGGGCCCGCCGTGAGGCCAACACATGATCCATCGTCACGACCAGATCGCCGAGCGCCCGCGCATCCTGCTCCGCCGCATCGCGGAGCCGCTTGGCCGCCGAGATCCGGATTAGGATCGGCTGCTGTTCGACCAATTCATCCATCAGCGCCTTCGCCTCATCCTCCCATGCCATCTCCCGTGCCAACCGCGACGGCGTCGCCTCGACCTTGTCGAGATCGGTCCCGAGCGGGAGGATGTGGAAGAGGGCATCGAAGAGCGCGTTGCAGACTTCTTGGATCAGATACGTCGCGCCGGCGTAGCCCATGAAGGGCGTCCCCGTCGCACGGCGGATGATCGCCCCCGGGAACGACGCCGGGATATACGCCCCGCGCCCTCCCGCCTCGGCGAGATACATCCGCTCGTTGTAGCTTCCGAAGAGGATCAGCGGCGGCTTCTCGCGCACCAACTGCCGCACCTGATCGTTCTTCGTCTTCTCCCCCGCCTTGCGGGAGACGGCGAAGGTGCACGGAAGCCCCATCTCCTCCTCGAGGAAGTGACGCACCCCGCGGGTATAGGTCTCGTTCGCGACGATCGCGAAGCTCGCCGTCCCGAAGAAGTCCTGCGTCACCGACCGCCAGAGATCCCAGATCGGCTTGATCGTCGTGTGCTTCTCGCGCTCGATGAACGGCTCCGGATCGAGCCCGAGGAGTTCGCCCAGCGTGCGGAGGAACTTCGTCGTCGAATGCAACCCGATCGGCGCCTGGAGATACGGCATCTCGAGCGCCTCACAGAGCATCCGGCCGAACTCGCGGTACATACAGATGTTGACGTCGGCGTCCACGAGCCGCGGCACATCGGCGAGGTGGCTCCCGAGCGGGAAGGCGAGATTCACCTCCGCCCCGATCCCCTCGACCAAGCGACGGATCTCGTGGAGATCGCTCGCCGTGTTGAAGGTCCCGTAGATGGGGCCGATGATATTCACGCGCGGCTTCGCCCCCGGCGCCCGCTCGATCGCCTTGGGACGGACCCCCTTCTTGAGGCCGTACTCGGTCCAGAGCCAGTAGAGGGCGCGGTTGGCGCTCTGCCACTGGTCCTCATCGATCGTGCGCGGGAGGAAGCGCTGGATCCCCGTCCCTTCGGGCGTGACCCCACCCCCGATCATCTCGGCGATGGAGCCCGTGACGACCACACTCGGCAACTCCGGATCGAGCGTGCCATGGGCGCGCTTCATGTTCGCTTCGGTCCCCTCGCGCCCGAGCTGCTCCTCGGCGAGCCCCGTCACGACGATCGGGAGTTCGTGTGGCGGAAGGCCGTCGGTGTAGTGCAGCACCGAGGTCACCGGGAGGTTCTCGCACCCCACGGGGCCATCGATCACCACCTGCAATCCCTTGATCGCGGTGAAGACGTACACCGAACCCCAGTAGCCGCCAGCGCGGTCATGATCGAGGACGAGCATCAGACCATCTCCTCCGCCTTGCGCTGGCGTGCCAACTTGGCGAGGTGCCGCTTGTAGTGCTCGCGGAACTCCGGACGGTCCTCTGGGATCTCCTCCCACACGCCGGCGGCATGCCCTTCACCGACCCCGGCGAAGAAGGCCTGCATCGTCTCGAAGCGTCCTTTGTTCGCCATCGCGGCGTTCACCACCTGCGCGAGCGAGCCGGCACCGGCGGGGCCCATCAAGGGGCGCGCCGAGATGAGATTCGTGAAATAGAGCGCGGGGATCGTCCGCTCCTTCGCCGCCTGCACCACCGGGGTGGTGCCGATCGCGAGGTCGGGCGCGTACTCCGTCATCGCGGCGAGATCGTGCTCGAGCGAGGCCCGGAACTGCACCTGCACCCCATGTGCCTCGAGCCACTCACGGTCGCCATCGCTCCAGCGGGTGCGTGGGCAGGCGCTCCCCACATAGCGCACATCGGCACCGCTCTCCACGAGGAGCCGCGCGACGAGGAGCTCTGAGCCCTCGTAGCCACTCATCGTGATCCGCCCACGGATGGGCTTCGCGGCAAGGGCGCCTTGGATCGCCGGAAGGATGCGTGCCTTGGCCGCATCGATCCGATCGGCAGCGACGTTGGCGGCAGCCCCGATCGCCTCGAGCCACGCCGCCGTGCCATCGAGCCCGACCGGCGCAGAGCCGACGATCGGTCGCCCTGCGGCCTCGAACTCCCGCACGCTCGCGGTATAGAACGGGTGGATCGCGGCGACCACGCTTCCATCGAGCGCGGCATAGAGCTCACGCCACTCGCGGGTCGGGACCACGGGACCCGCCGCGAGCCCCAAGGGCTCGAGCATCATCCCGATCCCCACCGGATCAGCGGGGAACATCTCGCCGAGTAAGGTGACCGTCGGCCGCTCGCTCTTCCCGCCGCGCGGGGCCGCCACGGGGCCCAGCTCCGCCTCGGTGCGCGCATACTTGAGCATCGCGCCCGCGAGCACATCCTTCGCCTCGGCGTGCGTCGGTACCCCGAACCCAGGCACATCGATCCCGATCACACGGACGCCGTTGATCTCCTTCGGCAGGAGCTGGAGCGGCACCCCGGAAGCGGTCGGGACGCAGAGATTCGTGATCACGATCGCGTCGTAGAGCGCGGGATCGGCCATCTGGTGCACGGCGTCCCGGATATCCTCGAAGAGCTGCCCCGTGACGAGGGTCTCCGAGTTGAAGGGGACATACCCCACCGTTCGCCGCGCGCCATAGAAGTGCGAGGTGAAGGTGAGCCCGTAGACGCAGCAGGCCGAGCCAGAGAGGATCGTCGCGGTACGACGCATCCGGAGCCCCACGCGGAGCGAGCCGAACGCCGGGCACATCGACTGCGGCTGATCGTGCGGCCCCTTGGGATAGTCTTGAGCGAAACGGTCCAACGCCTCCGACTTCCCTGCCGCGCGCGCCGCCGCCTCGAGCTGCGACGCCCCCGCATGACACCCGAGGCCGTCACCCGCGGGGGTGCCGGTCGAGGTCTCGACGATGGGCAAGGTGGTGGGCATCGAGGTCAGACCGTGTCGTAGACGACTTCGAGGGAAGGCTTCTGCACGTCGTCGCGGCCGACCATATCGAACACCGTCGCCGGCTCGAGCACGACGTTCCGTCCGACCACGTCGCTCGCAAAGAGGCCGAGAAGGTCGTCTTGGGAGAGCGGGGTCGGACGCACCGGCGGGGCCTCCCCCACGTTGGTGGCGAGCGTCTCGAACATCGGGCCCCACTGGGTGCCGGGGATCCCGACGATCTCGTAATTCGCGCTCTTGCGACGGATATCCTCGTGCGCGGGGATCGCCGAGAGGATCGGGATCCCGACCTTCTCCGCGAAGGCATGCGCCTCGCCGGTCCCATCATCCTTGTTGATCACCATCCCCGCCACGCCGACGTTCCCGCCGAGCTTGCGGAAGTATTCCACGGCGGAGCAGACGTTGTTCGCCACGTAGAGGGACTGCAGGTCGTTCGATCCCACGACGATGACCTTCTGGCACATGTCGCGGGCGATCGGGAGCCCGAAGCCGCCACAGACCACATCGCCGAGGAAGTCGAGGAGCACATAGTCGAAGCCCCACTCGTGGAAGCCGAGCTTCTCGAGGAGTTCGAAGCCATGGATGATCCCGCGCCCACCGCAGCCGCGGCCGACCTCGGGACCCCCGAGCTCCATCGCGAAGACCCCGTCGCGCTTGAAGCAGACATCGGAGATCGTGACCTCCTCGCCGGCGAGCTTCTTCTTGGACGAGGTCTCGATGATCGTCGGGCAGGCGCGGCCGCCGAAGAGGAGGGAGGTCGTGTCGCTCTTCGGGTCGCACCCGATGAG
>JBMTXT010000044.1:0-14194 GCA_049453775.1 Gemmatimonadaceae bacterium
CCATGTAGAACTTGACCGAGAACCGCTCACGCGCGTCGCTGAGGACGGGCATCCCCGATTCGTACGGCTGCTGCTTGACGGGGGTGGGACGGTGGCGCGTGATGAGATGCGACGCGCCGAGGATGGCCACCGCGTTCACCGCGGCAAAGCCGAGCAACAACAGGATCGGGAGATACGTCCGTTCCATTGGGGGGGAGAGCGGATCGTGATCGGGGGGATGACTTCGTGAAAAATTTCACGAGGCCATACTTTCGGGTGGGGAAGCTAGCGTGCGCCCATCACACAAGCAACTGCCCTCACAGGCCTTGCACGGTGGTCCGCCGCGCCCACCTTTCAAGGGGTTGGGACCGCCCGGTTCCCGCCTCCCCCACCGCCCCTGCTCATGTCGATCAAGAACGACCGCTGGATCACCGAGATGGCCACCACGCATGGGATGATCGAGCCGTTCGAGAGCTCCCAGCGGCGGGATGGCGTCGTCTCCTACGGCGTCTCCGCGTACGGCTACGACATGCGAGTCGCGCCGGAGTACAAGATCTTCACCAACGCGCTGAGCTCGATCGTCGACCCCAAGCGCTTCGATCCCAAGTCGTTTGTCGAGTTCGAAGGGGATGTCTGCATCGTCCCTCCGAACTCCTTCGCGCTCGCCCGCAGCGTCGAGTACTTCCGGATCCCGCGGAACGTCATGACGATCACCGTCGGCAAGTCGACCTACGCGCGGTGCGGGATCATCACGAACGTCACCCCCTTCGAGCCGGAGTGGGAGGGGTATGTGACCCTCGAGATCAGCAACACGACCCCATTGCCCGCCAAGATCTATTCCAACGAAGGGATCGCCCAGGTCCTCTTCTTCGAGGGTGACGAAGGGCCCGAGGTCAGCTATAAGGACAAGAAGGGGAAGTACCAGGGCCAGGTCGGGGTCACCCTCCCGAAGATCTGAGCCAGGCACCGATCGACGGTCGAAGGGCGCCCTGACCTCGGTCGGGGCGCCCTTGTGGTCTCTGGGAATCGCCTGAGGCTCAGGGCAGGCCGAGCGCGGTCAGGACCTCCGCCCAATCGAAAGCCGAGAGTCCCTGGTCATCGTGGATGGCATAGAGGGTACCCCGGGGACGGTCCGTCACCGGGGTCGGATCGAACCAGATCCCGTCCGTGTTCTGGGTGGTCCGCCCTGCGAAGGTCCCCAGATGGGCGAAGGTCACCCGGTCGAAGAGATGGAAGCGGTTCGTCCGAGGATCCTGATCGGTCGCGATCCAATACCCGGAGCCATCTGGTCGCGCATCAAGGGCGATCCCCTCCGCCTGGTGCCGGAAGATCCCCGCGCCGACCGACCGCGACCGAAAGGCCCCGTCGAGATCATAGAGGCGGAGCGCCTGACCCACCGTCCGGTCCTCGTCCGCGATCAGGAGATGTCCCGTCACCGTATCGCCCCAGAGGCTCTCGACGATGTGGAGGACCCCCTCCCCGCTCGTGGCGCCAAAGAAACGCGCCGAGTCAACCTGGAGCCCTCCATTCCCAGGGCTGAGCCAGAACCGATGGACCCGCCGACCGAGCGCCTCGGGCGTCCCCTGCACCTCCCGCTCATCGGCGTCGGCGGGATCATCGGTGTCGCCGTAGGTATCAGTCACGTAGACCTGGTACCGCCCGTCGCCCTGTCCCCGCACCCAGAGCCCGTACGGCTCGCGGAGCAGCTCGGTTCCGAAGGATCCGATCGATTGGAAGGACGGCAGGGCGAGGATCTGCACCCGCCGACTGTCCCGCTCCACCACAAACAGTAACGAGTCGAGCGCCGCGACCCCGTTCGGGCGGCTGAATCGCACCGTCGAATCGCTGGCCCCACCGACGACCCGGACGAATGCCCCCGAGATAGCATCCAGGACGACAAGCCGATCGGTGGCCTTGGCGGTGACGATCGCCCACGCCTCGCCCGCCGGACCGCGCCAGATGGTCGGGGAGTCGACATTGTCGGCAGCGTACCCGTCACGGACCCACCGCTCGGCCATCACGGGGACCCCATTCGATCGGCACGCCCCCGGAAGGGTGGCGATCAGAACCGCCGCGGCGGCGGCCCACCTGGTCCGCCGCCGGACACCATCGAGAGTGGCCGAGCTCATCACATGTCGAACTTAAAGCCGGTCTGCAGGCGGAACCCATAGTACTCATCCTGCATGATCCGGGACGGCGCGCCCTGATAGAAGCGGAGCGGCCGGTTGGTCAGGTTGTTCGCCTCGAAGAAGAAGCGGGCGTTCGGCGTGAGGGTGAAGGTGCCGTTCATGTCGACATCCGTCCGCGCCGACGACCATCGATCGAAGAACGCCTCCTCGCTGTAACCACCCTCGGCGGCATCGAGCGAGTTCGACTGGTAGTTCACGGCGAGGCGGACACTCGTCCGCTTGGTGTCATAGGAGAGCGAGAAGTTCCCGCTGTGTCGCGCGGTTCCGAGGAGCGGCAACGTCTCGTCCTCGCGGCTCGCGATCCCGAGCCCGGTCACGCGGGACTCGTTGAAGGTGTAGTTCGCGTACACTCCGATGTTCCGCAGGGCCCCGGGGAGGAAGTCGAGCTGCCGCTGGGCCGCCACCTCGAACCCGGTCAGCGTCGCCGACGGGCCGTTCTGCGGGGTGCTGATCTCATTGAAGACCGCACCGGAGAGGGGATCGACGGCGTTGAATCGGGTGAACCGGTAGATGAAATCGTTGATCTGCTTGTGGAAGACACCGACCGACAGGAGGCCGACGGACTCGTAATAGCGCTCCAACGAGAGATCGATGTTCGTGGCGCGCGTGGCCTTCAGATTCGGATTCCCCGTTGCCAGAATGCTGTCATCCGGATTCACCGAGCGGTACGGGACGAGATCGAAGTAGTTGGGACGGGCCAGCGAGGTCGTCGCCGCCCACCGGACAACCGTGCGGGGGTCGAGGTCCCAGCGTACGTTGACGCTCGGGAGGAGATTGCCGTACGAGCTGGAGGCCGCCGGCGTCCGGACCACCTGATCGGTGCCTTCATTGTGCTCGTAGCCCTGGTAATCGACCTGCGTCCCCTCGTAGCGGACGCCCGCGATCAGGTTGACCGTTGGCCCGAACCGGCGCTCGATCTGGGCGTAGCCCGCCGTGATAGCTTCGGTAGCATCGAAGTTCCCCGCGGCGAACTCCTCCGGCCGGTCATCGCGACGGAAGACCGTCGTGTCGTACATCGCCAGACGACCGAGGTACCCCGGGGTGGAGAAGGTCCCGTAGTCGTACGGGCCCGCGTACATCCCGTCGACCGTGTAGTCGCCGCTGCCACGGAGCGTCATGTTGGCGAAGTCGGCAGAGGTCCGCGGCGTGAGCCGATAGAAGACATTGTTCCGGAGCTTCTCCTTCCCGCGGTAGCGCGCCCCGATCTTGATCTTCGTCTCATCGATCCCCGTGCCGATCGGGATCGTGAGGTCCACGCGACCATTCTGGTCTTCATCCTTGGTGTAGCTGTCGAGCTGCTCCATCCGACGGAAGGTGAAGGCCGAGGGCGCGATCCGCGTCGGGTCGAGCGCCGGATAGAGCGGCATCCCGTTCGTGCCACGATACTCCGGCGTCACCACGACCCCGGTCCGACGCCAATCGATGTACCGCTCGTCAGGACGGGTCTCCGACGCCCGCGCGATGCTCCCCGACCAGGTCAGGCCGACCCGCCCGAAGAGATGCTCCCCCGAGAGCTGGTGGCTCTGGGTCCGCTGGTCCTCGAGGCGGGCCCCACGGCTCCGGTCATCACTGATGCCGCCCTTGGTCTGCCGCCGGATCTCCGCCGTCTGCCGGCCCTGCGCGTCGGGGGCCGTCATGATGTACCGCGCACGGAACCGGTTCTCCCAGTCATCGCGGGAGTTATAGAGCGAACGGAGCATGATCGTGCTCGTCTCAGAGAGGCGCCAATCGAACGACCCGGAGACCGAGCGGCGCGTCCGCTGGATGTCATAACGCCGGAGATCGAATTCCTCGATGTACGACTGACCGGAGGCGGTCCTGTTCCATACCCCTTCCGCGTTGTCCGAGCCGTACTGCTGATCGTTGAACGAGGCACTGAGGATCACGCCCAACTTCCCATCAATAAATCGGCGTCCGGCGATCAGGTTGCCGACGTAGGCCGGCTTCTGACGGATCACGTTCTGCCCGGTACCGACCGTCGCCGAGAAGCGGGGCTGCGCCGGAGCCGCGCGGGTGACGAGGTTCACCGAGCCGCCGATCGCGTCGGCATCCATCTCCGGCGTCAGGCTCTTGTTAACCTCGATGGCCTGCACCATGTCGGCCGGCACGAGGTCGAGCTGGACATTGCGCACCTCGGCCTCCGCCGAGGGGACACGCTCGCCATTCACCGTCACGGCGTTGAAGCGGGGCTCCGTCCCGCGGATGGAACCGAACCGCGCTTCCCCCTGATCGAGGCCGATGGTGATGCCGGGGATGCGCTTGAGCGCGTCACCGATGTTGGCATCCGGGAACCGGCCGATCTGGTCGGCGGCGACCACGTTGGTGAGGTTGCCGGCGAACTGCTGCTGGCTGAGCGCGGCGGCCTGTCCAGTGCGTGGCATGGTGACGACCACCGCCCCAAGGACGACCTCGGTGGGCTTGAGGCGGAAATCCGCCGTGACCGTCCGGCCTGAGACGATGGTCACCGACTGTGAGGCCGGCGTAAACCCTAGGTAGCGCGTGGTCACGACCTGCGCCCCCGCGGGGACCCCCGAGAGCACATACCGTCCGGTACGATCGGTGAGGACCTCCCGCTGGAGCGCGGGGATCCGGACCGAGACGCCGGTCAGGGCGAGCCCGGTTTCGTCGTTCACGATGGTACCGACGATGGTCCCCTGCGCGGCGAGCGGAGCGCCGGAGAAGAGGGCGAGCAGGAGGAGGCTGAAGAGGCGCGAACGCGTCATGGTCGAGTGCGGAAAAGGAGAAGGGCGTGGACCCGATCTCGGATCCACGCCCCTGATGATTCCCTGCCCTCGTCACACCCTGACGACCCTTCTGTCACGGTCGTGTAACGAGACGCCACCGCCACGCATTACGCCGCCCCGGACCACTCCTTGGCCTGGACGGCCGTGGCACTCGCCCTGACGAAATCACGGTTCATCTGCATGATCGCGTCGATCGAGATCCCCTTCGGGCAGGCCTCTTGGCACTCCCCATGCAGAGTGCACCCGCCGAACCCTTCCTCGTCCATCTGGGCGACCATCGCCAAGGCGCGCCGATCCCGCTCCGGCTGGCCCTGCGGCAACGACCCGAGGTGGGTGACCTTGGCCGCGGTGAAGAGCGAGGCCGAGGCGTTCGGGCAGGCGGCGACGCAGGCGCCGCACCCGATGCAGGCGGCGTTGTCCATCGCGAGATCGGCGTCGGCCTTCGGGATGGGGAGCGCATTGGCATCTTGCGGGGTCCCGGTGGGGGCGGAGATGTACCCCCCCGCCTGGATGATCCGGTCGAAGGCCCCGCGATCGACGACGAGGTCCTTGATCACCGGGAAGGCCGTGGCGCGCCAGGGCTCGATCCAGATGTCATCGCCGTCCTTGAAGCTCCGCATGTGGAGCTGACAGGCGGTGGTGAGCTTCATCGGGCCGTGCGCCGACCCATTGATCATGAGGCCGCAGGAGCCGCAGATCCCCTCACGACAGTCGTGATCGAAGGCGATCGGCTCCTCGCCCTTCGCGATGAGCCGCTCGTTGACGACATCGAGCATCTCCAGGAAGCTCATGTCGGGGCTGATATCGGGGGCCGCATAGTCGACGATCCGACCGGCGGCGCCTGGTCCCGCCTGGCGCCAGACGTGCAACGTCAGGTTCATCCCCTTGCCGGTGGCGTGGAGGCTCGCGCTCACTTGTAGCTCCGGGTGCTCAGGTGGACGTTCTCGAAGGTGAGGGGCTCCTTGTTCAGGATCGGGGCCTTCCCCTCCCCGGCGTACTCCCAGGCGGCCACGTAGGCGAAGCGCTCGTCATCCCGCTTGGCCTCGCCATCCTCGGTCTGGTACTCCGTGCGGAAGTGTCCGCCACAGCTCTCCTCGCGCTGAAGGGCGTCGAGGCACATCAGCTCCGCGAACTCGAGGAAGTCGGCCACACGCCCCGCCTTCTCGAGGGACTGGTTGAGCCCTTCCCCCTCCCCCAGCACCTTCACGTCGCGCCAGAATGCCTCGCGCAGCTTCGGGATCTCCTGCAGGGCCTCCTGCAGGCCCTTGGCGTCACGCGCCATCCCGCACTTGTCCCACATGATCTTCCCGAGCTCGCGGTGGAAGGAATCCACCGTGCGCGTCCCGTTGATCGACAGGAGCGTCTTGGTCCGCTCCTCGACCGCCGCCTTCGCGGCGACGAACTCCGGATGGTCGGTGGTGACCTTCTCGAGCGTGTTGGTGGCGAGATAGTCACCGAGGGTATAGGGGATCACGAAGTAGCCGTCGGCGAGCCCCTGCATCAGGGCGCTCGCCCCAAGGCGGTTCGCCCCGTGATCGGAGAAGTTCGCCTCCCCGAGGACATGAAGCCCCGGGATCGTGCTCATCAGGTTGTAGTCGACCCAGAGCCCACCCATGGTGTAGTGGACCGCCGGATAGATGCGCATCGGACGGGTGTACGGGTCCTCATCGGTGATGCGCTGATACATCTCGAAGAGGTTGCCATAGCGCTCCTCGATCGCCTTCCGCCCGAGCCGCTGGATGGCGTCCGCGAAGTCCAGATAGACGCCCCGGCCACCCGGGCCGACGCCACGCCCATCGTCACAGGCCTCCTTGGCCGCGCGCGAGGCGATGTCGCGCGGCGAGAGGTTGCCGAAGCTCGGATACTTCCGCTCGAGGTAGTAATCGCGATCGGCTTCGGGGATCTGCGAGGGATCCTTGCCGCAATCCTCACGCCGCTTCGGCACCCAGACGCGCCCATCGTTCCGCAGCGACTCCGACATCAGGGTGAGCTTGGACTGATGGTCCCCGCTCACCGGGATGCAGGTCGGATGGATCTGCGTGAAGCAGGGATTCGCGAACGCCGCCCCCTTCTTATGCGCCCGCCAGGTGGCGGTGACGTTGCACCCCTTGGCGTTGGTCGAGAGGTAGAAGACGTTCCCGTAGCCCCCCGTCGCGAGGAGCACCGCATCGGCGGCATGCGACTCGAGCTCGCCGGTCAGGAGGTCGCGCACGATGATCCCGCGCGCCTTGCCATCGATCACGACGAGCTCGAGCATCTCGTGCCGGGCATACATCGTCACCCCGCCCCGGGCGATCTCCTTCTCGAGCGCCTGATAGGCACCCAGGAGGAGCTGCTGCCCCGTCTGCCCGCGCGCATAGAAGGTACGCGAGACCTGCGCCCCACCGAACGACCGATTGGCGAGGAGGCCACCGTACTCGCGCGCGAAGGGGACCCCCTGCGCCACGCACTGGTCGATGATGTCGACCGAGACCTGGGCGAGCCGATACACGTTCGCCTCGCGCGCTCGGAAGTCCCCACCCTTGATGGTGTCGTAGAAGAGCCGCTGGACCGAATCGCCGTCGTTCCGGTAGTTCTTCGCGGCGTTGATCCCCCCCTGCGCCGCGATCGAGTGCGCGCGCCGCGGGGAATCCTGGAAGCAGAAGCAGCTGACCTGATACCCGAGCTCGCTGAGCGAGGCCGCCGCCGAGGCGCCGGCGAGGCCGGAGCCCACGACGATGACGGAGAACTTCCGCTTGTTCGCGGGGTTCACGAGCTTCACATCGAAGCGATGCTTGTCCCACTTCTCCGCGAGCGGGCCAGCGGGGATCTTGGCGTCGAGCGTGAGTGCCATAGGGGAGTCTCCCGTCGCCTAGTTGAGGATGCCGAGGAGGACGGCCACGGGGATCGCCGTGAAGCCGGCCCAGACGACGATCGCGAGGCCCATGGAGAGGCGGCGATACATCGGATCTGCCGAGCGCTTCCGAAGCCCGAGGGTCCGCACCCCCGCCCACGCGCCGTGGAAGAGATGGAGGCCGAGCGCCGCCATCGCGAGGACGTAGAACCCTGCCACCAGCGGCGAGCGGAGGCCGAGGATCACATTGCCGTAGACCACCGTCTCACTGAACGCAGGATGGAAGGTCCCGGTGGTGAAGTGCCCGAGATGGAAGATGATGAAGGCGGCGAGGATCACCCCGCCGAGCCGCATGGTGCGCGACGCGAGGGTGCTCGCCTGCGGCTCGTGCTTCGCGTATCCCTCGGGGCGCGCGGCCCGGTTGATCATCGTGAGCTGATACGCCGCGGTGATGTGCAACACCGCGGCCACCAGCAACCCGGCGCGAGCCACCCAGAGGAGCTCGCCGGTGCTCTTGAGCAACGCGGCGTACTTATTCATGGCCTCGGCCCCGAGGAACATCTGCAGGTTGCCGAGCATATGGGCGACCACGAATCCCACGAGCAGGATCCCGGTGATGGCCATCACGGTCTTCTTGCCGACCGTGGAGGCCCAGAACGTGCGCAACCAACTCATCGACGTCCTCGTCTGCGCTGGAGGGGGAAAAGACGATGCGGGTCCCGAGCGGAATGCCCGGGACCCGCCGCGACCGTCAGAGCTTCACCACCGACATCGGCTCGCGGACCGCGTCCGCGCTCTTGCCGAGGGCCGCGCGCTCATCGTCGGTCAGCGTCACCTCGACGATCCGTTCCATCCCGTTCCGGCCGAGCTTGACCGGGACGCCGAGGTAGAGCCCCCGCATGCCGTACTCCCCGTCGAGCCAGGCCGAGCAGGGGAGGATCCGCTTCTGGTCGTTGACGATCGCCTCGACCATCTGCACCGCGCCCGCCGACGGCGCGTAGTAGGCCGAACCGGTCTTGAGATGCTTCACGATCTCGGCCCCGCCGTTCCGGGTGCGATCGACGATCGCGTCGAGGGTCGCACGATCCATCAGCTGGGTGATCGGAATCCCGCTGACCGAGGTGTAGGAGATGAGCGGGACCATGGTATCGCCATGGCCGCCGAGGACCATCGCCTGGATGTCGCGGACGCTGACGTCGAGGGCGGTCGCGAGGAAGGCCCGGTACCGCGCGGTGTCGAGCACCCCCGCCATCCCGATCACCCGCTCGCGCGGGAAGCCGGTGACCTCCTTCGCCACCCAGCACATCACGTCGAGCGGATTGGACACGACGATGACGATCGCGTTCGGTGAGGTCTGCTTGACCTGCTCGCTCACCGACTTCACGATCCCGGCATTCGTGTTCAGCAGATCGTCACGCGACATCCCCGGCTTGCGCGCGATCCCGGCGGTGATCACCACGATGTCGGAGCCCGCGGTCTCCTCGTACCCGTTGGTCCCGATGACGCGGGAGTCGAACCCCTCGATCGGGGCGGACTGCCACTGATCGAGCCCCTTCCCCTGCGGGATCCCCTCCGCGACGTCGACCATGACGACGGTGCGGGCGAGCTCCTTCTCGGCGATGCGTTGGGCAGCGGTCGCGCCGACATTACCGGCGCCTACGACGGTGATCTTGTGCACCATGTGTGTCTGGATCGGTTCGGGGGGAGTGACGTAACGACCGTGGGAAAATTAGTGGGGGTGACCGCGAAGGTGAACGGGATCACCCGCCCACCTGCGACAACGCCTGCAGGCCACCGACCCGCCGCTGCAGGAGGAGATGTTCGAGGGGCTTCTCCGCCAACGCCTGCCGAAAGAGCGGCCCGAGCGGCTCGCCCCGCCGAAGCGGATCGCGGAGGTTCACCTCGTGATCGCCGTACAGACAGGTGCGGAGCCGACCGTCGGCGGTGAGCCGCACGCGATTGCAGCTCCCGCAGTAGGTGTGCGTCATCGGGGTGATGACGCCGACCGTGCCGGCGGCCCCGGCGATGCGGTGATAGACGGCGGGACCGTTCCCCCGCGCGGGGCCATCGGCGGCGGCGAGGGCTCCAAGGGCGCTCACCCGGTCCAACACCTCGGCGCTCGGGACGATATGCTCGTCGGTGAGATGGGCCATCTCGCCCACCGGCATGAGCTCGATGAAGCGCACATGCACGGGACGGTCGATCGTGAGTCGGGCGACGTCGACGACCTCGTCGTCGTTCACGCCACGCATCACGACCATGTTCACCTTCACGGGGTCGAGGCCGGCGGCGAGCGCCGCATCGATCGCCACCACCGGATCGAACCCGAGATCACGACGTGCGATGGCGGCGATGCGGTCAGGCCGCAGGGAATCGACGGAGAGGTTCACCCGATCCAACCCCGCTCCCCGGAGCTCCTCCGCCATGACCGGGAGCTTCACCCCGTTGGTGGAGAGGGCGATGTCCTGGATCCCCTCGACGGCACGCAGCTGTGCGATGAGGGTGGTGAGCCCTGGGCGGATGGTGGGCTCACCCCCGGTGATCCGCAGCCGGCGCAGGCCGAGCGGCGCAAGCTGCGCCACCACCGCGACGATCTCCTCATACGAGAGGATCTCCTGCTTGGGGAGCCAATCGAGCCCACGCTCCGGCATGCAGTAGACGCAGCGGAAATTGCAGCGGTCGGTGACCGAGATCCGCAGATACTCGATCGCGCGGCCATGCTGATCGCGGAGGGGCGCCGACACTGCCGTCGATGTCATGCCGACCCGCCGACGGGCGCGGGCGCATCCGCCGTGACGGCGCCCCCGCGATTGTCGACCCAGGCGCGCGTCCCATCCACATAGTGCTCGCGCTTGAAGATCGGGACGCGCGCCTTGACCGCCTCGATCACGTACCGCTGCGCCTCGAGGGCCGCGACCCGGCGAGGGGCGGCGACCGCGATCGCGATGCTCGCCTCGGTCACCGCGAGCGTCCCCAAGCGATGCACGACCACGATCCGATCGGTCCCGAACCGCTCGGCGGCCTCGGCGCAGATCGTCTCGCATTCCCGGACCGCCATCGGCTCGTACGCCTCATAATCGATCCCGGTGACCGCGCGCCCCGCATGGACCTCACGCACCGTCCCGACGAAGAGCGTCGTCGCCCCCGTCCCGGGGTGTGCGACGTCAGCCCCCAGCCCCGCGAGGTCGATCGGCTGGGTCACGAGCGCGACGCGCACCGGTCAGCCCCCGGCGACCGGGGGGACGATCGCCACCTCATCCCCCGCCCGGATCACCTGATCGTGCGCCGCATAGCGCTGATTGATGGCGACCATCGGCACCGGCAACGCCCGCGAGGCGACCCGCCCCTGGAGCTCACGCAGGAGGACGGCAACGGAGGCCCCCTCTGGCAACTCGACAGAGAGTCGGGAGCCGAGGGCATCGGCCCACGAAGCGAAGAGCAGCACGGCGATGGTCATCGCCACACGGGGTGGCTGGGCGTCCGCAGGCGCCCACGGGATGGCGGGGCATCCCCCCGCCCCAGCCTCACGCCTCGGCCTCTGCCTCGACCTCGAGGTCGGCCACCAGGGCCCGCAGCTCCTTAGACGGCTTAAAGACCGGGACGGGCCGGGCGGAGACCTCGACCGGCTCACCCGTACGGGGATTCCGGGCCATGCGGGTCTTCCGGTTCCGGATCTTGAAGGTCCCGAACCCGCGAACCTCGATGTTCCGCTGCTCCTTGAGCGCGTCCTTGATGGCATCCAAGAAGGCGTCCACGACCCGGGCGCAATCCTTCTTGGAGATCATCGGCCCGGAGGTCCGGGCGATGGCATCGGTCACCTGCTCAACGAGATCGGCTTTGGTCATCGACATGCTGAGGGGGGCAAAGCGGTTCGACGGTCGAGTCTAGGAGCTTACCTGTTGTGTGTCAAGCGGTTGCGCCACTTTCGAGACTCGAGAGGAACTCGTCGAAATGGGGCACGGCATCGTGCGGTCCTGGGGCCGCCTCGGGGTGGTACTGGACCCCGAAGACGGGACGCGACCGGTGCCGAAGCCCCTCGACCGTCCCGTCGTTCAGGTTCACATGCGTGACCTCGAGATCGGGGGCGCCCGGGATCCCCTCCGCCGTCCCCTCCACCGCGAATCCGTGGTTCTGGCTCGTGATCAGCACCTCGCCGCTCCCAAGGACCTGCACGGGATGGTTCCCCCCCCGATGCCCGTAGGGCAGCTTCACGGTCCGTCCCCCGAAGGTAAGCCCGAGGAGCTGATGTCCGAGGCAGATGCCGAAGACGGGGACCCCCGACTCGACGATCGCCCGGATGTTGGCGGGCGCGTAGGTGACGGCCTCTGGATCACCGGGGCCGTTGGACAGGAAGACCCCGTCCGGCTGCATCGCCAAGACCTCGGCGGCCGGCGTCGTCGAGGGCACCACGGTCACGCGACATCCGCGGGCCTCGAACATGCGCAGGATGTTCCGCTTGATCCCGAAATCGTAGGCGACGATGTGATGCGGCGCATCGGCCGCCCCCCAGTCGTAGCGCGTCGTCGTCGAGACGCGCGCTGCGAGGTCGAGCCCCGCCATCGAGGGGCAGTGCGCGAGGCGCTCGCGATCCGACGCCGATGGCTCGGTCCCGGCCCCGACCAACCCACGCATCACGCCCACGGTTCGCAGGTGGCGCGTGAGGCGCCGCGTATCGACCTCGGAGAGCACGGGGATCTGCGCCGACGCGAGCCACTCGCCCAGCCCCTGCTCGGCGCGCCAGTTGGAATGCGTCGCCGAGAGTTCGCGCACGATGACCGCGGCCACCTGCGGGATCGGCGACTCGAGGTCCTGCGTGTTCACCCCGTAGTTCCCGATCATCGAGGCCGTCATGACCACGATCTGCCCGCGGTACGAGGGGTCGGTGAAGGTCTCCTGATACCCGCTCATCGAGGTCGTGAAGACGACCTCCGCGACGGCGGGGGCGGCCAGCGGCGCGTGCAACCGGCCGAGAAAAAGGGTCCCGTCCTCGAGGAGGAGGAACCCTGGCGCCGCGTGGAGCGGATCGCGCGTCACGGCTGCGGCGGCGTGGCGGGCGTCGCCGGAGCGGCCTGCAGCGGGAGGCCGGCCGGGGCCTGATCCGCCGGGCCTGTCGCGGGCGCGGGGGTCGCCGCCGCGGGTGCGGGGGCCGCGACATCGTCGAGGATCGACTTCGGCGCCGCCGAGCGGGTCGACATCAGCTGCAGGACGAAGGCGAGGAAGATGAAGATCCCGCCCGCCCACCAGCTCGTCTTGGTCAGGAGGTCACCCGCCTGCCGGGAGCCGAGCACGGCCGGCGACGACGAGGCACCGCCGAAGCTGGCGGCGAGACCACCGCCCTTGCCCGACTGCAGCAGGACGGCCGCAGCGAGGATCAGGGCATCGAGGATCAGGAGAACGAGGAGGAACGTGTACATGGCGACCCGACCACTGGGTGTGGAAGAACGAGGTAAGCCCTGAAGAATAGCGAGGTTATGCCGTGCGAAGCAACGGGCGTCCGGGCCGACTCAGCTCCGCACGATGGCGAGCCACTGTTCGGCGTCGAGGCTCGCCCCGCCCACCAGGACCCCGTCCACCTCGTCCACGGCGAGGAGCGCCTCGACATTGGCGCGATTCACACTCCCCCCGTAGAGGACGGGGATCGCCCCGCTGCGCTCCCCCCCACCGAGCGCCCGCAGCTCGCCCTTGAGAGCGGCATGGGCCTCCGCGGCGTCCTGCGGGGTCGCGGTTCGGCCGGTCCCGATTGCCCAGACCGGCTCGTAGGCCACGAGGATCGAGGCGACGACGGCCGCGTCCTGCCCCTCGAGCGCCGCCCGGAGCTGCCGCCGAATCACCGTCAGCGTCTCCTCCGCTTCCCGCTGCTGCAGGGTCTCCCCGACACAGATCACGGGGGTGAGCCCGGCGCGCACCGCCGCGGCGACCTTCTTGGCGGTGTCCCCCTCGGTCTCCCCGAAGAGGAGGCGCCGCTCTGAGTGGCCGACGAGCACGTAGCGGGCCCCCGCCCCGCGGGCGAGCCCCGCGGAGATCTCCCCCGTGAAGGCGCCGCTGTCTTCCCAATGGATGTTCTGCACGCCTGCCTGCAGGTCCGCGCGATCGTGGATCGCCTCGACGACCGGATGGAGGGAGACCGCGGGCGGGAAGAAGAGGACGCGGCGGTCGTTCTGCCGCGTGTACTGCCCGAGGAAGGTGCGCATGAAGAGCGCGGCGTCAGCAGGCGCCTGATTCATCTTCCAATTGGCCGCAAAGACGAGCGACTTCATCTCCCCACCTGATCGAGAGCCGCCACGCCGGGGAGGACGTTCCCCTCGAGAAACTCCAGGGAGGCGCCCCCACCGGTGGAGACGTGACTCATCCGCGCGGCGAGTCCGGCCTGTTCGACCGCCGCCGCAGAGTCCCCGCCGCCGATGATCGTCGTGGCACCGCGCGCCGTCGCCTCAGCCATAGCCTCGGCG
>JBMTXT010000045.1:0-14052 GCA_049453775.1 Gemmatimonadaceae bacterium
CGCTCTTGCGGCGGCGCGAGCTCGATGAGGTCCTTGCTCATCGACGCACCGTGCCCGCACTCTCGAAGGGGCGCGTGATCCCGCCGAAGGGGGTCAGATAGCGGAACTCCCCGGTCACCCGATACGGGACGGTGCCCGAGGAGACGAACCGGACCATCACCACTCGCAGTGCATCGAGCAGGAACTCGACGGGGACCTCGACCATCGTCGTCGACCGCGGTGGGAGGGTGACGACCCGTTCGATGTTCCCCGTCGCCACCTGGGTGGAATCCACCCAGACGACGTACCGGACACCCGCGACATCGAGACGGAAGTCGTTGGGGTTCTCCACGCGGAGCATCACATCGAGGGCGCCCCCGCGAAGGCCTATGGTGCGGACCTTCGTATCGGCGACCGCGACCTCCGGCGGGATGAACGCCGCGCGGGCGAGCGAGCGGCATCCCGTGAGGCCCACCAGCGCGCCGGCCAGCAGGAGGGCGCTCGCGTGCCACCGCCGGCGCCTCATGGCCACTCCACCCTCCATCCGCTCGCGATCAGTCATGCGATTCCCCGTCCGCTGAGTCCACGTGCTCGCCCCGTGCCACGCGATCGGCGAGGGAGCGCCACCAGGCCATCCGCTTCTCGATCTCCCGCTCGAACCCGTGCGCGCCGGGCGCGTAGAAGGTGGCGCCCTTCACCTCGTCCGGCAGGTAGTCCTGCGGGCGATATCCCTCGGGCACATCATGCGCGTACTGATACCCCGCCCCATAGCCGAGCGACTTCATCAACTCGGTGGGTGCGTTCCGAATGTGCAGCGGCACCTGCGCCGCCGGGGTCGTGCGGGCGGCGTCACGCGCCGCCGCCCATGCCACGTAGACCCGATTCGACTTGGGGGCCGTTGCCAGATAGACCGCCGCTTCCGCCAGCGCCAACTCCCCTTCCGGGGAGCCGAGGAAGTGATAGGCATCGCGTGCGGCGATCGCGAGGGCGAGGGCGCGCGGATCGGCGAGCCCCACATCCTCCGCGGCGAAGCGCACCGTGCGCCGCGCGATGTACATCGGGTCCTCCCCCCCCTCGATCATCCGCGCGAGCCAGTAGAGCGCCCCCTGGGGATCGGAGCCACGGAGCGCCTTGTGGTAGGCGGAGATGAGGTTGTAGTGCTGCTCCCCCGCCTTGTCGTAGTGGGCGACGCGCTGCTGCATCGCCGCCTCGACGAGCGCGGTGGTGATAGTCTCCGTGGCGAGCGCGGCCGCGGCCTCGAGCACGGTGAGCGCCCGCCGTGCATCGCCGTCGGCACACTGGGCCAGGAGGTCACGCGCCGCGGCCTCCAGCGTCACCCCCAGCGCGCCCAGTCCACGCTCGGTGTCGACCATCGCCCGGTCGAGCACCGTCCCGATCTCCCCCGCGGTCAGCGGCTGCAGCACCACGACCCGGAGGCGACTCAGCAAGGCCCCGGTCAATTCGAAGCTCGGGTTCTCCGTCGTCGCCCCGATCAGGGTGAGGAGACCGCTCTCGACGTGCGGGAGGAGCGCATCCTGCTGCGCACGATTGAAGCGGTGGATCTCGTCGATGAAAAGGATCGTTCGGGTCGTGAAGAGCCCCCGCTTCTCGGCCGCCGCGACGATCTCCCGCAGGCGCGGGATCCCATCGGTCACCGCGCTGAAGGGGACGAACTCCGCCTGGACATGCTGGGCCACGAGTCGCGCGATCGTCGTCTTCCCGCTCCCCGGCGGCCCCCAGAGGAGGAAGGATCCCGGCTCCCCACTCGCGATGGCCCGTCGCAGCGGCTTCCCCTCGCCGAGCAACTCCGCATGCCCCACCACCTCGTCGAGCGTACGCGGACGCAACCGCGCCGCCAGCGGGACCCCACGCGCCGACCGGGCTGCGCTCAAGAGCCGATCAACGTGCGGAAGAGGACGGCGATCCCACACCCGAGGAAGAAGGCGAGGTTGTGCCCCCATCCCGACTTCCCTTGGAACTCCGGGATGAGGTTGGAGGCGCCCACATAGAGGGTCACCCCCGCGGAGAGCGCGAGCCCCCACCGAGCGAGGGGATCGAGCCACTCGGTGAGGGCGACGCCGATGAGGGTCGCGATCCCGAGCGCGGCCGCCGCACCGAGGGCCGCCGGTCGCGACCGTCCCGAGGCGACCCAGAGGGAGGCGATGGCCAAGCCTTCCGGCACCTTATGCAACACAATCGCCCCGAAGACGAGGAGCCCGAGGTGCGCATCGACGTGGAAGGCGCTCGAGATCGCCACCCCATCGACGAAGGTGTGGAGCAGAAGACCGATCAGGGCCGCATCCCCGACATCGCGCCCCACCACGTGCGTCTCCTCACCGAAGTGGAAGTGCCCGACGAGCGCGTGCTGCGTGAGATGCACCAGCAGGAACCCGAGCAGGATGAGGAGCGGGGACTCGACCCCACCGCGCTCGAACGCCTCCGGGAGCAACCCCGTGAGGGCGACCGCCACGAGGAACCCGGCGGAGAAGGCGAGCAGGAGCTCGAGGGTGCGCGGCGCCCAGCGGGGGCGCGCCGTGATCGCCGCGGCGCCGACGACATTCCCCGCCGCCGCGACCACCGCGTAGAGGAGACTGGTCACGACTCGCTACGACGCCGCAACGCTTGGACGAGCCCGCGGAGCGCCAACTCGTAGCCGTCGGCACCGAACCCGGCGATCACCCCGATCGCCCCCGGGGCAAGCCAAGAATGCCGCCGTTCCGGTTCCCGCGCCCAGAGGTTCGAGAGGTGCACCTCGGCGTACGGGAGCCGCACCGCGGTGAGCGCATCCCGGATGGCGAGACTGGTGTGCGTCCACGCCCCGGCATTCACCAGCGCACCATCCACGACGCCGTAGCAGTTATGGATCGCCTCGATCATCCGCCCTTCCTCGTTGAACTGTGAGAAGAGGAGCGTGATCCCGAGCTCGACCCCGACCGCCTCGAGGCGCGCTTCGATCTCGCCGAGGGTGGTCGTTCCGTAGATCGCCGGCTCACGGATGCCGAGGAGATTGAGATTGGGGCCATTGAAGACGGCGATACGCATCAGGAGACTCCCCGGAGCCATTGGTCGAAGTCATCACCGACGGGATCGGTGGGGGGCGGCGCAGGGCGGCGGGCGGGCGGCGGGACGGGGGTGGAGAGGGTGATCGCGTCAAAGGAGAGGCCCGCGAGCATCGCGTCATCCTGCGTCGGGAACGCCTCGGCGTCCCGCTCGAACTCCTCGGGGAAATCGAAGACGTGACCGATCACCGGGTCGTCGCTGAGGCTCTCCGGTTCGGAGGCGGCCTGCACCGCCCACGCGATCTCGACGTCCGAGATGTCGGAGTGGTCCGAGAGGCCGGCCGTCAACGGCTCGGCCGTGAGTTCGGGGCCCGCGAGCAGCTCGGCCAGACGGGCGGCGAGGCGCGAGTCCTCGGGGGTGCGCGCGACCAGTTCCCGGTAGATGGCGACGGCGGGAGCGGTGAGCCCCTGCTGCAGGTAGAGCTCCGCCATCGTCTCCGTCACGAAGATGGTGGGGACGGCGGCCCCCGGGACATTAGGATCGGCGTCGTCGGTCGCGGGGACTGGCGCGGCGGCGCGGGAGCTCCCGGGCACCGCCGAGACGACGGACAGGGATTCGAGCGCGCGGACGGTCGGATCGGCGGGGTCGAGCGCGAGCGCCTCACGAATCGTGGCACTCGCCTCCTCGTGCTCCCCCTGATCTCGGAAACACCGGGCCAGGACCACGAGGGCGAAGACGTTCCGCGGCTGGCGCCGGAGCGCGGCGCTCACGACGTCGATGGCCTCCTCGACCCGACCGGCCCGGCGGAGGGCGTCCGCATAGGGCGCGCCGCCCCGCATCGGTTGGGCGTCGAAGCGGTCCTTGAGGGCGTCGAGACGAGCGAGATCGGACATGCCGAGGGGCGCGGGGGCGGGACGGATCGGGGGACAGCGCCGACCCCGGAAGCTAGCATCGCCCTAGTACGACGGTCAATTCAGAAGTGCCCGTCTCGCTTGATTTTACGTCGCGTCGACGGGTACGTTACAGGGTTACCTCCGTGCGGGACTTTCACCGTCAGCCTCAGGGTTCTCGTCCGTGCTGCAACAGATGCGGGGCATCGCGAAGTACATCTGGATCTTTCTCTTCGTCGCCTTCGTCGGCGGCTTCCTCCTTGGCGACATGTCGGGGCTCATCGGCCGCGCGCCGGTCACGAGTGCGACGATCGTCGGCAAGGTGAACGGGGACGAGATCCCTTATCTCTCGTGGCAGACCCTCGTCCAGCAGCTCCGGCAGCAGCAGGAGCAGCAGGCGGGGCGTGCCCTGACCCTGGACGACCAGCGCCAGCTCGAGGAGCAGGCCTTCGAGCAGATGGTCTCCGACCTCCTCCTGCAGCAGGAGTATGAGCGGCGCGGGATCCGCGTCTCCGACGCGGAGATCAAGCAGGCGGCGCTCAGCTCCCCGCCGCCGCAGCTGATGCAGAACCCGGACCTGCAGACGGACGGGCGCTTCGACCTCCAGAAATACCAGCGTTTCCTCAGCTCGCCGGTGGCGAAGCAGCAGGGGCTCCTGGTCCAGCTCGAGAACTATTACCGGACCGAGCTCCCGCGCGCGAAGCTCTTCTCGCAGCTCATCGCCGACGCGTATGTGAGCGATGCGCGGCTCTGGCAGACCTTCCGTGACGAGCGCGACAGCGCCACCGTGCGCTTCGTCGCGCTCCGCCCCACCCCGGCCGAGATCGCGACGACCGAGGTGAGCGACAGCGAGGTGAAGGCGTTCTACGACCGCTTCAAGGACCGGTGGACCCGTCCCGGGCGCGCCGTGGTCTCGCTCGTGACGATCGACCGCACCCCCTCCGCGTCCGACACGGCGGCGACGCGGGCGCGGGCGCTGGCCCTCCGCGCGGAGATCCTCGCGGGTGGGGCGGGCTCGAGCTTCGCCGATGTCGCCCGCCGTGAGTCGGCGGACACGGTGTCCGGCGCGCAGGGCGGTGACCTTGGGCGCGGCGGGAAGGGGCGCTTCGTCCCCGCCTTCGAGACGGCGGCCTACGCGCTCCGTCCGAACCAGATCTCGGAGCCGGTCCTCACCGCGTTCGGCTGGCACCTGATCCAGGTGACCGATCGCAAGGGGGACACGCTCTCGCTCCGCCACATCCTCCTCAAGGTGGCCCAAGCCGATTCCTCGGCCACGCAGACGGATCGTCGCGCCGACCGCCTCTCGGCGATCGCGGCGGGTTCGAGCGAGGGGGCGACGCTCGACAGCGCGGCGGCGGAGCTCAAGCTCCTCATCTCGCAGATCCCCGTGCAGGATGGGCAGCAGGCCTCGTACCTCGGCCGCCCCGTCCCCGGCCTCACCGGCTGGGCCTTCTCGGGCCCCGTGCCGGGGGAGATCAGTGACCTCCTCGACGACGAGAACGGATACTACCTGGCGCGCCTCGACTCCCTGAGCGTCGGCGGCCCGCAGCCCTTCGCCGCCGTGAAAGAGGAGATCCGGAGCGTCCTCAAGAGCCGGAAGGCGGCAGCGGCCCAGCTGAGCAAGGGCGAGGCCCTGCTCCGGGATGCGAAGGCGACCTCCCTGGCGGCGGCCGCCACGACGGCGAACGCGCCGGCCGACAGCGCGGGCCCCTTCACCCGCCTCGGATTCATCCAGGGACTCGGCTACGCCAATGAGGCGATCGGCGCGGCCTTCTCCATCCCGGTCGGTGGCCTCGGCCTCGCGCAGACCGATGAGGCGGTGGTCGTGATGCAGGTCCTCGCGCGGATCGAGGCGAATCGGACCGAGTTCGAGGCGACGAAGGGGCTCCTCCGCGAGCAGGCCCTGCAGGGCGCTCGCGAGCGTCGGGTCCGGCTCTTCCTCGACAACCTCCGGAAGGAGGCGAAGGTCGTCGACCGCCGGAACGAGATCAACGCCGGGTTGCGGCGGCAGGCGCAGCTCGCGCCGTAAGGCGAGACGGGGGCCGGGTCGGGCGCCTGCGGGCGCCGCAGCACCAACGAGACGGGGGGCCGGCGCTCAGCGCCCCCCCCCCCCCCCGTCTCACATCCGAGAGCCTCGTCGCTGCCCGCGAGGCTCCCAGCGACCGATTAGATCAGGCGCTTGGGCTCCTTCTCCACGGCATCGTCGTGCGAGACGCTCCGCGACTCACCCGGCGGGAGCGCCTCGCGCTCGACCGGCGAGGTGATCTCACGCTGTACGTCGTTCACGTTGCGCTTGAACTCGCGGATCCCCTTCCCGATCCCGCCCATGAACTCCGGCACCTTCTTCGCCCCGAAGACCACCAGGATGACCAACGAGATGAGAATCAGTTCCCCTGGCCCCAATCCGAACATGGATGACCCCCTTAGAACAACGAGCGCGCGACGAGGTAAGCAGCGAGGACCCCGACGATGCTCAGCAGCGAGACGTCGAGCGCGATGGGTCCCAACCCGATGCTAATGATAATCAAGTCGAGGGTGAGGGGGCCGACGGCCGCCGTCATCCCCGTGGTGAGGAACTCTTTGACGGCCCCCGCTGGGAGGAAGAGCCGCAGGAGGTGCGTCAGGAAGCCCCCGACGATGAACCCACTCGCCAGGACGATGGCATGAAACGCCGGCCGATGCTTCGCGGATCCTGTTGCCATCAGGCGCTCCGATCGAGGACGAATGCGAGTGCATCAGCGAGGGACTGTCGCACGTCGGATGCGGGGATGTCGGTGAGCGCTTCCTCGGCCTCCGCCGCCCATGCTTCCCCCTGCCGCCGCGCGTACTCGAGCCCCCCACACTCCGTCACGATCCCGACGACCTCCGCGATCGACTCGTCACTCGGCACCGGGTCGGCGAAGAGGGCCTCGACGCGCCCGCGCTGGGCCCGCGACATCACGGGCAGCGCCGCGATGAGGGGCAAGGTGACCTTGTGCTCACGCAGGTCGAGCCCCGTCGGCTTTCCGGTGACCTCTTCCTGCGCCGTGTAATCGAGCAGGTCGTCGGCGACCTGGAAGGCCATGCCCATCCGCTCGCCGAACTGCCGCATCGGCTGGCGGAAGCGGGGAGCGCCGGCGAGCGCACCCATCTCGCAGGCCGCGCCGACCAGGGAGGCGGTCTTGGCGAGGATCAACCGCTGGTAATCGGCCTCGCTGAAGCTCAGCGCATCGAACGACGCGAGCTGTCGGAGCTCGCCGAGGGTCATCTCGTTGGAGGCCGAGGTGAAGACGCGCAACGCCTCGAGATCGCCGAGGCGCACCAATTCGGCGATCGCCTTGGAGAAGAGGAAGTCGCCCATGAGGACGGCGACCTGATGGCTGAAGAGGGCGTTGAGCGTGGGCTGACCGCGCCGCAGCACGGAGTGGTCGACCGAGTCGTCGTGGACCACGCTGGTGAGGTGCACCAGCTCACTGACCGCCGCGAGCGGGAGGGCCCGCTCCTCCGGGGTGCCCTCCACCGACGAGGCGAGAAGGAGGAGGGTCGGGCGAAAGAGCTTACCACGCATCCCCTGCAGATGGGCGTTCGCCGCCTGGACGATGTCGACATCGGCCTGGACGATGCGCCACATCTCATCCGGAACGCGATCGAGCCGGTCCCGGATCGGGGCCTGGATCTCGCGGAGCCCGGGCACGGAGGGCGCGGAGGGGAGGGGGGATTCAGTGGTCACGGCGTGGTGCGTTCGAGCGAATGGAGCCGATCGACGACGTCACGGAACCGCGCGTCGACGGCGAACACCCTCTGATAATAACGTCGCGCTTCCTCTGGGGCGCCTAGGGCCTCGGTCACCTGCCCCAACAGGAGGAGGACCCCCGCCATCCCTTCGTCCGTCGCACCGGGCTCCGCGAGCGCCTCCTCGAGCGTCCGCTGCGCCTGAGCGACCTGACCCTTCTGCAGGAAGCATCGCCCCAACGCCTCGAGGGCGCGCAGGCGATGCGCGGGTGCGTGATTGGCCTGTTGGAAGGCTGCGATCGCCTGATCGATGAGCCCCCTCTCGCGATAGGCGACGCCGAGTTCGTAGTCGGCACCCGAGGGGCGCTCCGCGACCATGAGCTGGCGGCTCGTGCGACCGGTGCCTGCGTGGCGCCACTCGCCGAGGGGCTCGATCTCCTCGTCCTCGACCGATGCGGTGATCGCGGCGAGGGCGGTGCTGGCGCGCCGCTGGTTCGGATCGATCTCGAGGACGCGCTGGTAGACGGCGGAGGCCCGCTCCGGCGCGCCGGTCCGCATCAGGGCATCGCCGAGCGCCACGAAGGCCCCCGAGAGCCGGGCCCGATCCCCGCTGCGCGCCGCCGATTCGACCTGACGCTGGTGCCACGAAATCGAATCCGACTCCCCCGTGGCGGCTGGCTCCATTTGAGCTGGCTCCATCTGGGCGGGCTCCACCGGGGCCGGGGCGGTCGGCGGTGGGGCATCGACGGAGAGGCTGGGCGCCGCGGCCATCGCGATCGACTCCCGTGAGAGGAAGACGCTCCCATCGAACACCCCAGTCGGTCGCGGGACGTTCGCCGCCCCCACATCGAGGAAGACGAGCCCGTCGGTCGCCACGGTTCGGCGCTGCGCGGCGACCGCGAGCTCCGCCGCCGGGTCGAGCGTGCGCAGGCGCGCGGCGACCAGCTCCGCCTCCGCGGTCTTCCCCTCCCGGGTCAGCTGGAGATGCGCGCGCTGCAGCTGGTCGGACGCCTCCGCCGCCCGTCCCACCTCGGCCAACTGGTCGGCGAGCATGAGGCGCACATCATGCGCATCTTGGACCTTGTCGGCGCACTCCTTGAGGGCGCGGAAGGCAGCCTCGTGGTCCCCGAGCTGCCGCGTCCGGCTCGCGTACTCGACGAAGTGATGGCGCGCCTCGACACGGAATCCCTTGGCCGCCAGCAGCCGGCCGAGCTTCAGATGGACCGGTGTGCGCTCCGGCGCCGAGCGGAGGATCTTATTCGCCAGCGCGATGGCGGGATTGTTGAACCCCCCCTCGGCGTACAGGTCGAGCGCCCGCTCCCACATCTCGACCGCCTCGGAGGGCGCCCCTTTCCTGAGGAGGAGGTCCCCCAACCGGTTGTAGAGTGCGATATCGATCGGCTCCGCCGCGCCGCGCTCGAACAGCTGGACGATCTCGCGATAAGCCTGGATGGCGCGGTCGAGATCCTTCCCCGACTCGAGATCAGCCGCGCGACGCTTGAGCTGGGCGATGTCGGTCACAGGGCAAAGCTAGCGGCCCAACCGCAGAGGCGACAAGCGTTTGCCTCGTGCACTGCGGTGGGCGAGGGGGCCGTCGCTCACCCGAGGTGCGCGGGACGCCCCCCCACCCAGGTGCGCTGGCAGCGGCGATCGCCATACCAGTACGGGATCTCCCGGTGATCCCGCACGTCGAAGAGCGCGAGGTCGGCCTGGAACCCGGGCGCGAGCTGGCCGATCTCGTGCGCGAGCCCGAGCGCCGCCGCCCCATTCACCGTCGCCGCGACGAAGGCCTCAGCGACGCTGAGCCGGAGTTGGCTGACCCCGAGGGTGAGGACCAGGGGGAAGTTCACCGTTGGGCTCGTCCCGGGGTTGAAGTCCGAGGCGAGCGCCACGGGGACACCGGCCTCGATCAGGGCGCGCGCCGGCGCCTGCTTGGGCCGTCCGAGGAAGAGCATCGTCCCAGGGAGGAGGGTCGCGACGGTCTGGGCCGCCGCGAGGGCCTCGATCCCCTGCGCCGAGATCGCCGCCAGATGGTCGGCGCTCGTCGCGCCGAGCTCGGCGGCGAGCTCCGCGGCCGCCCCATTCTCGAGCTCGTCGGCATGCAGTTTGAGCTGCAGTCCCGCCCCACGAGCGGCCCCGAGGATGCGACGGGTCTCGTCGGCGGTGTAGACCCCGGGCTCGCAAAAGACATCACAGAAGCGAGCGAGCCCCTCGGCGGCGACCGCGGGGATCATCTCCTCGGTGACGAGCCGGAGGTAGGCCTCGCGATCGTGCGCCCGTTCCCGATACTCGAGGGGGACCTCATGTGCGCCGAGGAAGGTGGGCACGAGGCGGAGCGGGAGCGCGGCGGCGAGTTGACGGATGACGCGGAGGGTAGTGAGCTCCGACGCGAGCGAGAGGCCGTAGCCCGACTTGATCTCGACCGTGGTGGTCCCGTGCGCCGCGATGCGGCGGAGACGCTCGGTCGCGAGCGCCACGAGCTCCTCGGCGGTTCGGCTCCGCAGGTCGCGCACGGAGGCGTGGATCCCCCCGCCCCGCTTGGCGATCTCGAGATAGCCGATCCCGGCGGCGCGCATCTCCTGCTCCTCGTAGCGCGCGCGGCCGAAGATGGCGTGGGTGTGGGAATCGACGAATCCCGGGCTGAGCACCCCGCCGGCACAGTCGACGATCTCCGCCGTCGGATAGGCCGCACGCAACGCCGCGTCGGGAGCGACGGCCGCGATGGTCCCCTCCGCGGTGACGGCGACCCCGACGCCCTCGCGCACCGCGGCGTCTCCCTGCTCCGCCCCCCGCCGTGCGCGCGGGGGGCCCGCACAGGTGACGACTTGGGAGGCGTTCAGGAAGAGCTGCGTCATGGTGAGGCCACCAGGTCTTGGAAGCGATTGAGGCGGAGCGGCGCCTGCGCCTCCCCGCGGCAGGCGTAGAAGCAGCGATCGCAGGCGATCGGCTCGTACCCCTGATAGTCGCGCCAATGCCCGTCCGTCGGGAAGTCGGGGCAGCGTCGGATCCCGCCGTACGGATCGATATGCACCGTGTCCTTCCCTGAGTGACAGGGCGCGGTAAGCTCCCCCCGGACCCAGCGCGGGATCTCCCGCAGATAGTGATCGGAGTTCGAGATGGTCCCGCGGCGGCGGCGCTTGAAGGCGAGGAGGTCGGCGACGAGCGACGCGACGCGCGCCTGGTGCGCCGGCCCGAGGCAATGGTCGCGGTTCCCGTTCTTGAAGTCGGTGTAGACGGAGAGATTCACCCCGACACGCCTCGCCTCTGCCGCGCGGACGATCGGCAGGATCTCCTCAAGATTGTCGTCCTTGATCACGGTGTTGAAGCGCACCGTCATCCCCTCGGCGCGGATCCGTTCGGCGGTCGCGAGGATCTTCGCCGTGAGGCCGGGGATCCCCCGCGCGCGGTCATGGCGCTCGTCGAGGTAATCGAGGGAGATCCCGAACTGTCCGATCCCCGCGGCCCAGAGCGATCGCGCCCGCTCGAGGGAGAGCAGCGCGCCATGGGTGAGCACCGTCATCCAAACGGGGGAGACCGCCCGGTGGACCCCATGGACCAGCGACTCCAGATCCGAGCGCAGCAGCGGCTCCCCGCCCGTCCAGGTGATCATCATCGGGTCGAAGGCGACAGCCGCATCGACGAAGGAGCGGAGCTCCTGGGCCTTCATCTCCGAGGACGTCTTCCAATAGTCACAGAAGGGGCAGCGCGCATTGCACCGCATCGTGACCTCGAAGTTCACGAGGACGGGGCGCCGACGCAGCCGAAGCCGCGCGTACTTCAGGCTGAATGGCAGGAGGTGCCAGGGCCGGAAGCGCGTGCTCAGCAATGGAGCGACGGCAACTGGATCCCCTCGCGCGCCGCGGTCTCGCGTGCGATCTCGTACCCGGCAGCGGCGGGGCGCGCGACGCCGATCCCAGGGTCGTTGGTGAGCACGCGCTGCAACCGCTCGCGCATCGCCGGTGTGCCGTCGGCGACGATCACCTGCCCCGCATGCAGCGAGTTCCCGATCCCGACGCCACCGCCATGATGGAAGCTGACCCAGCTCGCCCCGCTCGCCACGTTGAGCAGCGCGTTGAGGATCGCCCAGTCGGCGACGGCATCGCTTCCGTCGCGCATCGCCTCCGTCTCGCGGAACGGGGAGGCCACGCTCCCCGTATCGAGGTGGTCGCGCCCGATCGCGATCGGCGCGCTGACCTCGCCGCGCGCGACGAGGTCGTTGAGCGCCATCCCGAACTTCGCGCGTGCGCCCTGTCCCAACCAGCAGATCCGCGCCGGGAGCCCTTGGAAGTGGATCCGCTCGCGGGCGAGGGTGATCCAACGCTTCAGGTGCTCGTCCTCCGGGAACATCTCGAGCACGAGGGCATCGGTGCGCGCGATATCTGTGGGATCGCCCGAGAGGGCGGCCCACCGGAACGGCCCCTTCCCTGCCGCGAAGAGGGGCCGGATGTATTCCGGCACGAAGCCGGGGATTTCGAAGGCGGACGTGACGCCGGCGTCAAGGGCGACGGTCCGGATGTTGTTGCCGTAGTCGAAAGCGATCGCGCCACGCCGCTGCATGGCGAGCATCGCCTCCACATGCACGACGGCACTCTCCGTGGAGCGACGCACATAGGTCGTGGGGTCGGCGGCCCGGAGCCCATTCGCCTCGGCGAGCGTCATCCCATGGGGCACGTAGCCGTTGAGCATGTCGTGCGCGGAGGTCTGATCGGTCACGACATCCGGGATATCCCCGCGCGCGATGAGCGCCGGGAGCACCTCGGCGGCGTTCCCCACCAACCCGACGGAGAGCCCGCGCTTGGCCGACTGCGCCTCGCGGACCCACCGCATCGCCTCGTCGAGGTCATGCGTGATCCGATCGCAGTACCCGGTGTCGACCCGCTTCTGGATCCGGGCGGGATCGACATCGATGCCGAGGAAGGCTGCGTCGTTCATCGTCGCGGCGAGGGGCTGCGCGCCGCCCATGCCCCCCAGGCCCGCCGTGAGGACGAAGCGCCCCGCGAGGGACCCGCCGAAGTGCTGGCGCGCGACCGCCCCGAAGGTCTCGTACGTCCCCTGCACGATCCCCTGCGAGCCGATGTAGATCCACGACCCGGCGGTCATCTGTCCGTACATCATGAGCCCCTGCCGCTCCATCTCGCGGAAGTAGTCCCAGGTCGCGAAGCGCCCGACGAGATTCGAGTTCGCGATCAGGACGCGCGGGGCATGCGCATGGGTCCGAAAGACGGCGACCGGTTTCCCGCTCTGGACGAGGAGGGTCTCATCATGCTCGAGTCCGCGGAGGGCGCGCACGATGTCATCGAAGGCCTGCCAATTGCGGGCGGCGCGCCCTGTGCCGCCATAGACCACGAGGTCGTCGGGGCGCTCGGCGACCTCGGGATCGAGGTTGTTCATGAGCATGCGGAGGGCGGCCTCCTGCTCCCATCCCTTGCAGGAGATCGACGAACCGCGCGGGGCGCGGACAGGGCGTGGCTGAGACATGGGGGGAGAAGTTAGTGCACGGGGGAGGCGAACCGCCCCTGCGCGATGGCGAGGGCGAGACACTCGATGTCGGGGCCGAGGACCCGGTCGGCGGTCAACGGTGGGATCAGGGATCGGACCTCGGCATGCGCGGCCTCCACGGCTCGACTGCCGCGCAACGGCCGACGGAAGTCGATCCCTTGGGCGCCACACATGAGCTCCACGGCGAGCACCCGCTCGACGTTCCGCAGCAGGCGCCGCAACTTGGTCGCCGCCCCCATCGCCATCGGGACCACGTCCTCCTTGTTCCCGTCGGTGGGGATCGAGTCGACGCTCGCCGGATGCGCGAGCCCCTTGCACTCGCTCGTGATCGCGGCGGCGGTGAGCTGCGCCATCATGAAGCCCGAGCTCACCCCCGCCGTCGGCGTCAGGAACGGCGGGAGACCTTCGTTCAGATCGGGATGGACGAGACGGTCGATGCGACGCTCGCTCATGACGGCGAGGTTCGTCATGACGATGGCGAGGACGTCGAGCGCGAGCGCGACGGCCTGGCCATGGAAGTTCCCCCCGGAGAGCATCGTGCCGTCGTCGAAGACCAACGGATTATCGGTGGCGGCGTTCAGCTCAGCCGCGATGAGTCCCTCCGCGAACTCGATCGCCTCGAGGACGGGCCCATGGACCTGCGGCATGCACCGCAGCGCATAGGCATCCTGCACGCGCGAATCCCCCTCGCGGTGCGACTCACGGATCTGGCTGTCCCGCAGGAGCTCGAGAAGGAGCGCCGCCGAGGCCTGCTGCCCCCGTTGCCCACGGGCGGCGTGGATGCGGGGATCGAAGGCGGTCGGGGTGCCGAGGAGCGCCTCGAGGGAGATCGCCCCGGCGACATGCGCCGTGACCCAGGCACGACGGGCCGCGGTGACGGCGAGCGCCGCCACGGCGGTGTGCGCCTGCGTCCCATTGATCAGGGCGAGCCCCTCCTTGGGGCCGTTCGCGGCCGGCGTGAGCCCGTGCGTGG
>JBMTXT010000046.1:0-14044 GCA_049453775.1 Gemmatimonadaceae bacterium
ATGGCCACGACTCCGCAGAACTATTCCAATCACGCGATGATGCAGCCGCTCTGGCACTACGTCGCCTTCCCCGCCGCGACGGTCTTCCTCGTCTACGCCATCTCCATGGCCGCGCGCTCCGGATCGATCGTCCGCGGGGCGATGCTCGTCCTCTTCGGGCTCGGTGCCGTCGCCACCGTCTGGGCCTCGCGCACGATGGTGCTCACGCTGCAGAACCGGATCATCCGGCTCGAGATGCGGCTCCGCTTGCAGGAGGTCCTCCCGGCCGATCTCGCCGCGCGGGCCAAGGGACTGACCCTCGGGCAGGTGATCGCGCTCCGCTTCGCGAGCGATGCGGAGCTGCCCGGATTGGTGGAGCGGGTGCTGAAGGGGGAGCTGACCTCGAAGAAGGAGATCAAGCAGGCGGTGAAGGAGTGGCAGGCGGACCACCTCCGCGCCTGAGGCTTAGCTCGGCAGCAGACTCCGCTGCCAGGCGTCACGGGTGGGCGACTCGAAGCGGGCCCGGAAGTCGCCCACCGTCGTGACCGTCGTATCGAAGACCATCGTCTCGCCGTTCACATCGCCGTCGATCGCCATCTCGGTGAACTGCGCACGGGTGCACCCATGCACCATCCCGCTGGGGCCGCGGAAGTAGACCATCCCGCCCCCCACCATCGAGGTGCCGATCCCCTCCTCGATCCCCTGCAGCACGCGGAAGAGCCCGTCGATCGAGCACCCGGAGGCGCCAGCGGCGCGCTCGTCGACCCCGACCACCAAGAAGTGCTCGTCGCGGAAATCGCGGGCGCTCGTGAGCGGCGTCCCATGGGCCGCCCAGGTCAGCAGGAAGGCGTCGACCGCCGCCAAGAGGCGGGGGGTGTCGACGTCGTCGAGGGGCGCACCGGCGGCGAAGACCCAGCAGCGGGCGTCATCAGGGAGTTGATCGAACGGGACGAGAGGCATGACGGGAAATCTACGGGCGCCCGAGCTCGAACCGCAGGGCATCCTCGAGCGTCCGGTGGAGGAAGGCAAACCCTGATCCCTCGAGCGCCGTAGGCCGCACCCGTTGGCTCGCGAGCACCGTCCCCTCCGCCATCTCACCGAAGAGCGCTCGAAGTGCGATCGCCGGCACCGGCGCAATGGTCGGCCGACGCAGCACCCGCCCCAGCACCTTGGTGAACTCGCGATTCGTGACCGGCGTCGGCGCGACCGCATTCACCGCGCCCGCGAGCGCCGGCGTCTGGATCGCATGATGGATCGCGCCGATGAGATCCTCGCGCGAGATCCAACTCATCCACTGCCGCCCCGTCCCGAGCACCCCGCCCACCCCGAGTTGGAAGGGGAGGAGCATCTTGCCGAGCGCCCCACCACCGGCGGCGAGGACGATCCCGATCCGCAGGTGCACCACGCGCACCCCAGCATCACGCGCGGGGGCCGTCGCGGCCTCCCACTGCTTCCCCACCTCCGCAAGGAAGTCGTCGCCCAGCGTGCTGGTCTCATCGAGCCATTCGTCGCCGCGCACCCCATAGATCCCGATCCCCGACGCCGAGACCAAGACCTCGGGCTTCCGCGGCATCCTCGCGACCGTCTCCGCGATCAGGCGGGTCCCCTGCAGACGCGAGTCGACGATCGCGCGGCGCCGCGCGGCGGTCCACCGCGCCCCGACATTCTCCCCGGCGAGATGTACCACGGCATCGACCCCATCGAGCGCCGCGCCATCGAGCGCCCCGCGCGCGGGATCCCAGCGCACCGCGCTCGCCGCCCCACGCCCGATGGTGCGGACCCTGTGGCCCCCGGTCGTCAGGAAGGGGACGAGCGCTGATCCCACCATCCCGCTGGCGCCGGTGATCGCGATGGTGCGGGGCCCGCGCGCCGCGAAGCGCGCATGGCGCGCGAGGTCGTTCCGGGTGAGCGCATGGCGCCACTGCAGCAACCGCTCGAGCTCGGCGCGCGTGTACCATCCGGCGACCCATCCACCCAGCGGCGGCAGCGGCAACTCGAAGGTGATCCGATCATCGAGCACGGAGGCGTGATCGCTCACCGGCTCCATCCGGTGGACATGCTCCCAGGAGCGGAACGGCCCACGGATCTGGATGTCACGGAACGCCTCACCGGCCTGGTAGCCCGTGTGGCCAAGGGTCCATGGGATCGACACCGGCCCCATCGGGAGCGCGATCGTCACCCGCGCGCCATCGCGGATCCCGCCCTCGCGGTGCCGCACCTCCACCGGCATCCACGCCGGCGTCAGCCGATCGAACGCCCCCGGCCGCTCATGCCAGTCGAAGAGCGCCTGCGCCGACACCGGCATCTCCGTCCGTCTGTGAACCTCAGTCACCTGTCACCTGCTCCCTGTCACCTGGTCTCTGTCGTCCTACCAATCATCGCGATCATCGACCCGCCGCCACACGTACCAACTCGCCACCGTCCGATAGGGCGCCCACTTGGCGCCGATCTTCGCCAGCCGTGCCGGCGTCGGCTGCGTGCGCAACCCGTACAGCACCTTCACCCCGCGCTGCAGCGCGATATCGAGCGTCGGGAGCACATCCGGGCGCCCCAACCGGAACATCAACACCATCTGCGCCGTCCACTCCCCGATCCCGCGGATCGAGGTGAGGGTCGCGATCACCTCATCGTCCGGCATCTCGTCGATCCGCTCCAACGGGAGCCGCTTGGCGACCAGTTGCTCGGCGAGCCCTTTGATGTACTCCACCTTCCGACCACTCAGCCCCACCCCGCGGAGACGCTCGTCCGAGGTCGCGAGGATCTGCCGCGGGGTCGGCGCCTTGCCGCGGTAGAGCCCGAGCATCCGCCCGTAGACCGTCGCCGCGGCCGCGCCGGACACCTGCTGATACACGATCGAACGCGCGACATGGTCGAAGTGGGTCCCGTCGGCCTTCACCTCCCATCCGCAGGGGCCGGCCCGGTCGATCCAGGCGCCGAGGATGGGGTCGACGGCGCGGAGATGGGCGATCGCCTTGGTTTGACGCGGGGGCATGACGCGAAGCTAGTTTGGAGGATGCGCATCACCAAAGTCGGGATCATCGGCGCCGGCGCGATGGGGGCCGGCATCGCCGCCCTCGCCGCCTCGGCCGGCCTCCCCGTCGTCCTCCTCGACATCCCCGGCGCGGACGACCCCGCGCACCCCGATCGCTCCAAGCCCGCGCGCGACGCCCTCGCGCGGTTGATCAAGGCCAGACCCGCCCCCTTCATGGACGCGAGCGCGGCGAAGCGGATCACCACGGGGAACACCGCGGACCATCTCGGACTCCTCGCCGACTGCCGCTGGATCTGCGAGGCGATCATCGAGCAGCCCGCCCCTAAGCAGGCGCTCTTCGCCCAGCTCGAGACGATCGCCCCTGACGCGATCGTGACCTCGAACACCTCAGGGATCCCGATGGCGATCCTCCTCGAGGGGCGCTCCGCGCGATTCCGCTCGCAGTTCCTCGGCACGCACTACTTCAATCCGCCGCGGTACATGCATCTCCTGGAGCTCATCCCGACGCCGGAGACGGCGCCGGCGGTGCTCGAGACGATGCGCGCCTTCCAAGAGCGGATCCTCGGCAAGGGGATCGTCCTCGCGAAGGACGTGCCCGGCTTCGTCGCCAATCGGCTCGGCGTGCACGGGATGGTCGTCGCGGGGCGCCTGATGGTGCAGCACGACCTCACCATCCCGCAGGTCGATACGCTGACGGGGCAACTGATCGGGCGGGCGAAGAGCGCGACCTTCCGCACGGGCGATCTCTCTGGCCTCGACGTGCTCGTCCATGTCACCGCGGGCCTCTCGCAGACCACCGGGGAGGATCTCGCGCTCGAGCCCTTCATCCATGCGCTCGTGAAGAGCGGGCGCCTGGGCGACAAGACCAAGGCCGGCTTCTACACGAAGGAGGGGAAGACCACCCTCGCCCTCGACTGGAAGACCCTCGAGTATCACCCGACGGAGCGCTTCACGACCCCTGAGATCGCGGCCCTCATGAAGCGGCCGGCGCACGAGCGACTCGCCCAGGTCACCGCGCTCCCCGGTGCGCTGGGAGCATTCGTGCGCGATCTCCTCGTCGCCCAGTGCCATTACGCGCTCACCCTCGTCCCCTCCCTCGCCTACGACCTCGCCGCGGTCGACCGTGCGATGGAGTGGGGCTACGGGTGGGAGATCGGGCCCTTCCGCGCGATGGATGCGATCGGGCTCGACTGGCTGCGCACCGCCTTCCGCGAGGCCGGACGCGAGATCCCCCCGCTGCTCGCCCAGACGCCGCGGGCGTTCTACGAGATGGGCGCGGAGGGGGAGACCATCCCAGCGCTCGATGCATCGGCCCGCATCGCCATCCCGCCGATCCCGGGCCAGCTCTCGCTCGCGGCGCGGCGCCGCCAGGGTCACGTCCTCCGCGAGAACGCCGAGGCGCGGGTGCTCGACCTCGGCGAGGGCGTCCTCGGACTCGAGTTCTGCGGGAAGATGAACACCCTCGGGCCCGGCGTGATGGATCTCACGGCGTTCGCGCTCGAGACCGCGGCATCAGGGCCCTGGCATGGCGTCGTGATCGGCAACGAGGATCCGCGCACCTTCACCGCGGGGGCGAATCTCGGTGGGGTCGCCGCGCTCGTGCAGGCCAAGGACTGGTCGCAGCTCGAGGCGATGGTGCGTCGGTTCCAGGCGACGGTCATGTCGGTGCGCCACGCCCCGGTCCCGGTGGTCGCGGCGCCCTTCGGGCTCACGCTCGGGGGCGGGTGCGAACTCGCTATCCACTGCGATCGCATCCAGGCGCACGCCGAGCTCTACATGGGGCTCGTCGAGGTCGGGGTCGGGCTGTTACCGGGCGGGTGCGGGACCAAGGAGCTCGCCTTCCGCTTCACCAAGGCCCTCGAGGCCTATGAGGGGGCCGATCCCTTCGAAGGGGTGAAGCGCGCCTTCCAGCTCATCGCCCTCGCCCGCACCAGCACGAGTGCGCACGAGGCGCGCACGATGGGCTTCCTGCGGCCGCACGCCGATCGCATCTCGATGAATCGCGACACGTTGATCGCCGATGCCAAGGCGCGCGTCCTCGACCTGGCGCCCGACTATGTGGCGCCCCTCCCGCGTACGATGACCTCCCTCGGGAGTGCGGGGCTGGCGAACCTCGACTACGCCCTCTGGAGCTTCCGGGAGGCGGGTCAGGCGAGCGCGCACGATGCGCGGATCGGCCATGAGATCGCGCGCGTGCTCTGTGGCGGTGAGGGCCCCGCGCGCACCGTGACCGAGCAGGATCTGCTCGACCTCGAGTGCGACGGCTTCCTGCGACTCTTAGGCACCGCCGAGACGCAGGCGCGGATCGCGCACATGCTGAGCACCGGCACCCCGCTGCGGAATTGAGGACGATATGAGTGCACATGAGGTGGTGATCGTCGGCGCCACGCGGAGCGCCGTGGGGCGTGGGAAGAAGGACGGGGCGCTCGCGGGCGTGCACCCGGTGGACCTCTCCGCCGCCGTCATGCGTGCGGCAGCCGAGCGCGCCGGCGTCGATCCCGCCCAGATCGACGATGTCATCTGGGGGTGTGCGATGCCCGAGGCGGGTCAGGGGCTCAACATCGCGCGCCTCGCGTCGTTGCGCGCGGGGTTCCCCGTCGAGGTCTCGGGGATGACGGTGAATCGCTTCTGCTCGAGCGGGCTCCAGACCATCGCCTTGGGCGCGCAGGCGATCCTCAGCGGGATGAATGACGTGGTGCTGGCCGGCGGGGTCGAGATGATGAGCGCCGTCCCGATGTCAGGATTCACCACGCGGCTCCATCCCGAGCTCGTCGAGGAGAACATCGGGATGGGGTTCACCGCGGAGCGCGTGGCGCAGCGCTGGGGGATCACCCGTGAGGCGCAGGATGCCTTCGCGTTGGCCTCGCAGCAGAAGGCCGCCGCCGCGCAGGCGGCAGGGCGCTTCCGTGCGGAGATCGTCCCGATCCCGGTGGAGCGGGTCACCTGGCGTGGCGCGGAGCGGACCGTGACGACGGTGTCGTTCGACACCGATGAGCTCGTGCGCGGGAATACCACCCTCGAGGGGCTCGCGAAGTTGCCGCCCGCCTTTAAGCCGGGGGGCACCGTGACAGCGGGGAACGCCTCGCCCTTGAGCGATGGCGCCGCCGCGGTGGTGTTGATGTCACGGGCCCGAGCGGAGGCGGCGGGACTGACCCCACTCGCGCGGTTCGTGACCTTCGCCACGGCGGGGGTCGCCCCCGATGTGATGGGGATCGGCCCGGTGGCCGCGGTGCCGAAGGCGCTGGCACGAGCTGGCCTCACGCTGGGCGATCTCACGCGGATCGAACTCAACGAGGCCTTCGCGGCGCAGGCGCTCGCCGTGGTCGCGGACCTCGGGATCGACGCGTCCCGCCTCAACGTGAACGGGGGGGCGATCGCCCTCGGGCACCCCTTGGGGGCGAGCGGGGCCAAGCTCACGGTGCAGCTCGTGCACGACCTCCGGAATAACGGGGGCGGGCTCGGGATGGTCACCATGTGCATCGGCGGAGGGATGGGCGCAGCCGGGATCTTCGAGGTCTTCCCGGCGTAAGGGAGCGGGGAACCCCTCTCCCACCCGTTCGGGGGAACGCTTCCCCACCCGGCTAGCGTTCGTCTCGAGGCCCCCCGCCACCTTCTCGCTTCGCCCTGTCATGAACGTCGACCGTAGCACCGCCATGTCCCGAGCCGCCAAGCTCGAGGAGCTCGAGCAGGAGATCCGGGCGCGGATCCCGCGCCCCTCCGCGCGCCTCCACATCTCGCTCTCCAATCCCCCGATCCGCACCGTCTATCAGACGCAGATGCGCATCGCGGGGAAGCGCGACGATGTGCTCGACTTCATCGCCTCGCTCTACGACGAGGTGAAGGGGATGGTGCGGCCCGACGGGACCCTCCCCCTCTCCGTGCAGGCGATCGAGAGCGAGAGCAGTGAGCATATCCAACTCCTCTTGGTTCGCGACCTGTACGAAGGGTGATACGCCAGGACAAGAAGAACGCCGCGCGGGACATATCCCGCGTGGCGTTCGTGTTTCAAGTTATCCGAAAGCTTATTGAAGCTTCAGCAGCTCCGCTTCGGTGAACGCCCCCTTCCGCGCCTTGGTCGCCGCGCGCACCTTCGCGACATCCGCCGCCTTCACCGCGGACGCCTTATTCCCCCAGCTCGTCCGGATGTACGTCACCACCGCCGCCACCTCGGCGTCGGTCATCGGCTGGCCGGTGCCGTAGGCGATCATCACACCGTTGTACGTCGCGGGACCCACCTTGAGCGGACCCTGGAGCCCGTGGAGCACGATCGCGATCGGACGCGAGGCCGGGCCGGTGACCCAGGACGATCCCGCGAGCGGCGGGAAGGCCCCGGGGATGCCCTTCCCCGTCTCCTGGTGACAGGCGGTGCAGCGCGTGAAGAGCGCCTTGCCGTCCTGCGCCTCGACGCGCGGCGTGACGGCCAGCGAGGCACCGAGCACGAGGGCGCCGACCGACTGACGAATCGGTGCGCGCATCATCACGCCTTGGCCTGCGCCGAGAAGAAGAACGCGGCACCGGCGAGGGCGAGATCCTTCAGCAGGGACGGCATCGCCATCTGATCGCCACCCATCACCGCCGGCAGTTGGATGGTCAGCGCGAAGATGAGGAGCAGGACGCCGAGGAGCGCGGAGGCGAGCTTCTCTTGCTTGCCGGTGAAGAGGCTGATCGCCGCCGCGACCATCGCGATGCCGGTGAGATAGACCCAGACGATCGCCGGGCCTGGCACCCAAGCGGGAACGACGCCGACCATGTTCCCCCCCATCGCGAGGTGGAGGAGGCCGAAGATCACGAAGACCGCGGCGAAGAGGGGACGACCGAGCTTGGCGAGCATATCCATGGGAGAACCTCCGGAAGGGTGAGGGAGCAGGGGCAACTGTTCCTAGAATACCACGTGCGAATCCTCGACGGCGAACCCGGGACCGTCGGTGGCGATCTCCAGGAGCTGCCCGTCGGGCGCCTGGAAGTAGATCGACTGGAAGTAGGTGCGGTCCATGACCGGGGAGACCGCCACGCCGATCGACTGCAGATGCTCGCGCCAGGCGAGCTGTTCCTCGGCATCCGTCGCCCGGAAGGCGACATGATGCGTCTGGCCGATCCCGCCGCGGGCGCGCGGCGCCTGCGGGGGCCAGCCGAAGAGGGTCCACGAACTCCCCGGGAGCACGCGGGTGCCATCGTAGTTCGCCCAGAACCAATGCGGGGTATCGGGATCGTCCTGATTGATCGTCTTCTTCACGAGCCGGATTCCGAGCGCTTCCTCGTAGAAGTCGCTCGCCCGCTCGATATCGTCGGTCATGCCGGTGATGTGATGCAGTCCCGTGAGCGCCATCGCCGGGGTGATCGTCGGGACGGGGTCGGGATGGGTCGCCAGCGCGATGGCGCGTTCGTCGCGCGTGCCCGGGAGTTGATGGGCCTGCTGGCCGACCACCTGCTGCCCGAGGGATGCGATCGGTTCATCGACCTGGTAGCCCGGTCCTGCCGTCGCGATCTCGAGCACCTGCCCATCGGGGTCCCGGAAGTAGAGCGAGTTGAAGTAGCCGCGCGGCATCGGCCCGCTCACGGGGATGCCGAGGTCCTGCAGGCGGCGCTTCCACATGAGGAGGGTGTCGTAGGTCGGCGTGCTGAAGGCGAGGTGGTGCACGCCCCCGACGCCGAACCGGCCGCGTGGGCTTCCCCCCCACTCGAAGAAGGTCACGAGCGTGCCCGGCGCCCCGGAGGCATCCCCGAAGTAGAGGTGCGCCGAGGCCGGGTCGTCATAGTTCCGGGTCTGCTTGACCAGCGTGAGCCCCAGGACCTCGGTATAGAACGCGAGGGTCCGTCGCGCGTCGGCGGCGACGAGCGTGATGTGATGGAACCCTTGCGTGATCGGCGCAGGCATCGGTCGTGTGCGGTCGAGCAGGTGTCGGTGGGAATGAGATCTGGAGGAAAATGGCCGGTGTCAGAGCCCGTCGCTACTATAGATGACGCATGCCGACGACCGGTTTCCGGGCCTTCCTCGCCCCGCGCCTCACCCCGCTCAAGGAGCATCTGCTCGCGCGCATCGGCGCCGAGCCGCTGCCCCCGCGGGAGATGGAGTGGCTCTTCGTGCAGAGCCTCGGGATGCGCCATTGGCTCACCCTCCAGATCGCCGATCGGTTCGGCTGTGCGGGGTCGCTGCAACTTCCCTTCCCTCGCGACCTCATGACGAACGCGGCGCGGTGGGTCAAGGAGCGCACCGACGGGAGTGAGCGGTTCTCGCGCGAGGCACTGCTCTGGCGCGTGGAACATCGGTTGCGCGTGCTCGATCTCGACGACCCGACCTTCGCCCCACTCACGACCTTCCTCTCGAAGGCCGATGCCCGGATGCGCGCGGGACTCGCCTCCCGCATCGCGGATCGACTCGACGACTACCAGCTCTTCCGCCCCGATCTCCTCACCGCATGGGATCAGGGCCGCCTCGCGACCGACTCGCCACATGAGGGATGGCAGGCCGCCCTCTGGCGTGAGCTCACGATCGGGGAGGTGGCCTACCCTGCGCGCATCGCCGATCGGGTCCTGACGCGACTGCGCGAGGCCCCGCGTGGCACCTTCGACATCCCGACCCGGCTCACCGTCTTCGGCGTGAGTTCGCTCCCCGAGCGATTCATCGAGTTCCTTCAGGCGCTCGGCCGGCACAGCGACGTGACGCTCTACGCCGCCGTCCTCCCGCAGCGCACGTCACATCCGCTGGTGACTGCGTGGGGGGCGCAGGGCACCGCGATGCAGACCCTCCTCACCACCCATGGGGCGGTGATCGAGCATCTCGATCCGATCGCCGCGCCCACGATCCCGCTCACCGCCACCGTGCAGTGCCACTCGACGCATGGGACGCTGCGCGAGCTCGAGGTGATCCGCGACCACCTGCTCGAGGCCTTCGCCAACGACCCCACCCTGTCGCCCGATCAGGTGCTGGTACTCGTCCCTGATGTGGAGGCGTGGGGTCCCGCCGTGGAGACGGTCTTCTCGACCGAGGAACCGGGTGCGCCCCGCATCCCGGTGCACATCGCGGATCGGCCGGTGGGGAGCGATCCGGCCGCCGAGGCGTTCCGCCGGTTGCTCGCGCTCCAGAGCGGACGCTTCACGCACACCGAGCTCTTCGGCATCCTCCAGCATCCGATGGTCCGAGGCGCGGCAGGACTCGACGAGGAGGAACTCGAGCGACTCGCCCGACGGACGCACGCCGCCAATGTGCGGTGGGGCTTCGATGCCTCGGCGCTCGCCGCGCTCGGTCTCCCCGCCGAGGATATGCCGAGCTGGCGCGAGGGGCTCGATCGCCTCCTGATGGGGATCATCACCGGGACATCCGATCGCCCGATCCTCGAGGTCCTCCCGAAGGTCGGGGAGACCGCCGGCGAGCCGGAGGCGCTGGGACTCCTGGCACGGTGGGTCGAGCGGATCGCGACGCTGATGGTCGAGTGGGACACGCCACGGTCGCTGACGGCCTGGGGCACCCAGCTCGCGGAGACGGCGGAGTGGTTCCTCGGCGCACCCGATCGCCTCGCGCGGAGCGCCCGGGCTCGGCTCATCGCCCAACTCCGTCGCATCGCCACCGATCGACCGGCGGGGATCGAGGATCCCACCATGCCGATCGAGTTCGGGGTGATCCGCGACTGGCTCGAGCGCCAACTCGCCGATGAGGATGGCACCAAGCACTTCCTCTCCGGGAAGGTCACGGTCGCCGCCCGGAAGCCGATGCGGAGCATCCCGTTCCGCGTGATCGCCGTCGCCGGGCTCGATGACGCGACCTTCCCGCGACGGGATCAGCCCATCGCCTTCGACCTCATCGCACATGCGCCGCGGGAAGGGGACCGATCCCTCCGTGAGGATGACCGACAGCTCTTCCTCGATCTCGCGATGGCCGCCGAGGATCACTTGATCCTGACCTGGTCGGGACGCGAGGCCGCGACGAACGCCGAACGGGCGCGATCGGTCGTGGTGGACGAGCTCCTCGATCATCTCGCCGCTCAGGGGACGCCGCGCCCCGTGATCCAACATCCGCTCCAGCCCTTCTCGCGCCGCTACTTCTCCGCGACGGCGGAGGATCACGCCCTCTTCACCTATTCGAGCGGGATGGCACAGGGGGCGAGCGCTCCACGCACGCAGGCCTACGCGCTGGCAGCGGCACCGCTCGATCCGGCGTTGCTGGTCGACGGGGGCGAGGAGATCGCCCTGCGGGACCTCATCGACTGCTGGGAGAACCCCGCCGCCTTCTTCTGCACGCGGACGCTTCGGCTCACAGTCCCCGAGTGGGAGGCTCCCGCGACCGACCTCGAGCGATTCGCCCTCTCCCCGATGGAGCGTGGGCGTCTGCGCTCCCGGATGGTGCGACAGATCCTTCAGGGCACCTACGATCCACGGCGTGCCGTCCAGCGCTTCCTCGCGGATGGCGAGCTCCCACCGGGGGCGCTCGGACGCGCCACCTTCGCCCGGATCGAAGCTGAGGTCGAAGCGGTGCGTGCACGCATCGCGGGAGTGTCGTGGAGTTCGACGTCGCTCCTCATCCACGGTGCGGGATGGCATCTCCGCGGGACACTCGACGGATTGACCGAGACCGATCGCATCATCCCGAGAGCCGGTCGATTCAGCGCGAGGCATCGCATCCGAGCCTGGGTGGAACACGTCGTCCTCTGTGCCGCCGCGCAGGCGGGACAGCCCGTCCCGCGGAACACCCTGCTCATCGGCGTGGCCTCGGGGGAGGATGAGGACGGGGAGAAGCTGCCTGCCGCCGTCCAGGGCAGCTGTGCCGAGGTCGCGGATGCGATGGCCCTGCTCGACCGCTGGGTTTCCCTCCTGCGGGAGGCGCGGCGATACCCCCTCCCCTTCTTCCAGCATGCCGGGGCGGCCTGGCTCGACTCCGTCAAGAAGGGAACATCGGTCGATCATCTCGAGGCAGCGCGGCGAAAGTTCGAGCCCGGCTTCAAGACGGTCGGGGACCTGGACGATCCCTATGTCGCCCTCTGCTTCCCTGAGGAGGACCCCCTCGCCGTGCACCGCGAGGCATTCGAGCGGCTCGCCACGACGCTGGCGCCCACATTCGACCTGCCGTCGGTCAAATGAGCCAGACCACACCGGATCGGTTTGACCCGCTCACCGTCCCGCTCTCGCCCGGGATCACCCTGGTCGAGGCGAGCGCGGGCACCGGCAAGACCTTCGCGATCACGCGCCTCGTCCTGCGGCTACTGCTCGAGGGGGATCGTCCACTCGCACTCCGAGAGATCGCCGTCGTCACGTTCACGGAGAAGGGGACGAACGAGCTCATCACGCGCCTCCGCGCCGTGCTCCGGCTCGCGCGCGATCTCTGCTCCGATGCGCCCCCCCCGCCTGACGAGATCCCGCAGGACCTCGTGGATTTCCTCCGGCCGCAGCGGACAGAGGCGGGCGCACGCATCGCCGCCGCCCTCGCGTCCATCGATCAGCTCAGTGTCTCGACCATCCATGGCTTCTGCCGCCGTATCCTGACGGAATTCGCCTTGGAGGCCGGTGTCCACTTCGACCTCGAGTTCGTGGAGAACGACACCGCGAACCTGACCCGCGCCGCCCATGACTGGGCGCGGCGCACCCTCGTGACCGACATCGCACCGGCGACCGTGGTCGCCGCCGACGGGGTGGATCCCGCGGTCTGGGCGCCGAAGCTCATCCCCAAGGCGAGCGCCCATCCGATGATCGACCTTCGGGCCGGGACCGACCTCGGCTCCGAGCTCCTGCACGGATTCGTGACCGCCGTGCAGACCGGCGCGCGACGCGAGCGGGAGCGTCGCCACGCGCTCTCCTTCGATGACCTCCTTCAGCGCCTGAGTGCGATCCTGACCACGGAGGGGCCGGATGGCACGCTCGCACGACGGATCCGCGAGCGGTTCCGCGCGGCGGTGATCGATGAGTTCCAAGACACCGATCCCTTCCAGTTCCCGATCTTCCAGACGGCCTTCACCGGGTGTCCGCTCTTCCTCATCGGCGATCCCAAGCAGTCCATCTACGCCTTCCGCGGCGCCGACGTGCGGGCGTATCTCACCGCGGCCCGATCCGCGACCCAGCGCTTCACCCTCGACGTCAACTACCGCAGCACCCCCGAGCTGGTCGCGGCGGTGCAGTCGCTCTTTCACAACCATCCCTCGCATCCCTTCGGCGAGGGGCTCGGCATCACCCTGCCGGAGATCCGATCGGCGGGGGTCGCCCGGCGGCCCGCCGCACTGCAGGGAGACGATCGACAGGCCCTCCACTGGCTCATCATCCGCGATGACCGCCCGCTGAAACCCCTGAAGAAGGGGGTCGCCAAGGCGAAGCCCCTCTCGAAGGCGCTGGCGCTCCGCGCGGCGATCGACGCGACCGTGCGTGAACTGCTTCGCCTCCGCGCGCGTGGTATGGCGTCGCAGGGGATGGCGATCCTCGTCCGGGACAACCAGCAGGCGCGGCAGATGAAGGACGCGCTGGACCGCGTGGGCGTGCCGGCCGTGGTGACGAGCAATCAGGATGTGTTGCGCTCCGACGAGGGGGAGGAACTCACGCGCCTCGCGCTGGCGATCGCGGAACCCGGGAACGAGCGGCTCATCCGTGCGGCGCTCGCGACCCGCTGCTGGGGGGCGACGGCGGACGATATCGCGCGGATGCTCCACGGGGATTCGCATCGCGCATGGGGCGACGTGATCTCCATCTTCCGGGACGCGCATGAGGCATGGGTCGCGGACGGCATCACCACCGCGCTGTCACGGCTCCTCGACCAAGCCGGGACGATCCCGCGACTCCTCACGCTCCCCGATGGGGAGCGACGGGTCACCAACCTCCGCCACCTCCTCGAGCTCCTCCGTGAAGAGCAGGCGGCGACCCCGTTTCCACCAGCAGCCTTCCGGGCGTGGGTGGCGCGTGAGCGGCAGCTGACCTCCGTGCCCGAACGTCGGGAGCAGCGCCTCGAGTCCGACGCCGAAGCGGTGCAGATCATGACCATCCACAAGGCGAAGGGCCTGCAGTGGTCGGTCGTCTTCCTCCCCACGCTCTGGTACGTGCCCGAGCATCCGGAGAAGTTCCTCACGCAACCGGTCGCGATCGCGACCCTCCCCGCGCCCG
>JBMTXT010000047.1:0-13861 GCA_049453775.1 Gemmatimonadaceae bacterium
AGGAGCTCCCGCCGATCCTCGTCAGCGAGGCGGGACGAGCCCTCCTCGAGGAGCGCCTCCAATCGGCGGCGGAGGGTGCCGCGAGCCCGAAGCCTACGCCGGCGGCCTCCGCGCTCCGGGGCCCGTGGGCGCGGCTGCGCCGTCCGCGCACCGCGGCGGGGCTCATCGGGGGCGCGGCGCTCCTCACCCTCGGGGCGCACTGGCTGATCCGCGGCCCCGGCCGCTCGGTGCTCGAGGCGCTGCGAGTGCCCGCCCCCACCGTGGCCACGGCCGATACGCTCGCCTGGGCCGACACGGCGGCGCGAGCCGACATCCCCATCGACACCATCACCCTCGGGGCCGTTGTCAACCCTCAGGACTCGCTCGTGGCCGCGGCGTTCACCGTCCAACTCGTAGCGGCGAACAGTGTGGCGGGTGCAAATTCCTCTCTCGTCCGGCGGGAGGGATCGCCGCTGCCCGCCGCGACGATCGCCCCGGTCCAGCTCGATGGGGATGGGCGGACGTGGTACCGCGCGCTGGTCGGCGCGTGGCAGGACCCGCAGGAGGCGGACCGCTTCCTCGAGGCCCTGCGACGTGACGGGTCGGTCGATGCGGCGTCGGGGCGAGTCCTGCGCGCACCCTATGCGTTGCAGCTCGCGGAAGGGATGGCGACCGCCGAGGTCCCCGCCGCGCTCGCGCGCTGGTCGGCCCGTGGCGTCGCCGCGTATGCGTTGCGGCAGGATGATGGACGGGTCCGCCTCCTGGCGGGTGCCTTCGAGACTCCAGACCAGGCGGCGGTGCTGGCGGTGTCGCTTCGCGATGCCGGCGTGCCCCCCCTCGTGGTCTTCCGAATCGGGAGAACGTTCTAAGTGCGGTTGACCAAGCTCGAGTTGCACGGATTCAAGTCGTTCGCCGACCCCACGGTCCTCACCTTCGACCGCGGCGCCACGGCGATCGTCGGCCCCAACGGCTGCGGCAAGTCCAACGTCTCCGACGCCGTGCGCTGGGTGCTCGGCGAGCAGCGCGCGCGCCTGCTGCGCGGCGCCAAGATGGAGGAGGTCATCTTCCAGGGCTCGTCGGCGCGCCGCGCGGTGAACATCGCCGAGGTCTCGCTGCACTTCGAGAACGAGGAGGGGATCCTCCCCGTGCCGTTCAAGGAGGTGGTGATCACCCGCCGCCTCTCGCGCTCGGGCGACAGCGATTACTTCCTCAATCGCGCCCCCTGCCGCCTCCGCGACATCCACGACCTCCTCCGCGGCACCGGGCTCGGCGCCGACACCGGCGTGGTGATCGAGAGCAAGATGATCGACCTCCTCCTCTCGGACCGCCCCGATGATCGGCGTGAGCTCTTCGAGGAGGCCGCGGGCGTGGGGCTCTACCGCGACCGCCGCCGGAGCACCGAGCGGCAGCTTGAGGCGACGACCAACGACCTCACCCGCATCGACGACCTGATGGGGGAGGTGCAGACGCAGGTGCGGTCCCTGCTCCGTCAGCGGAAGCGCGCCGAGCGCCACGCCGAGATCACCACCCGCCGCTTCGCGGTGGAGCTCACCCTCGCCTCGCGCGAGATGAGTGCCTGGCACGAGGAGCTCACCGGGATCGAGTCGCGGCTCGGGGCCCTCCGCGATGGGGTGCCGGCCACGCAGGAGCAGGTGCGGGTCGCCGAAGCGGCGCGCGACGCCGCGCATGCGGCGCGCGCTGCCGCCGAGACCACGCGGCAGGAGCGCGCCACCGTCGCTGCCACCGCGCGACAGGCGGTGCTCGAGTTGCAGCAGCAGCTCGCGGTCGCCGAGGAGCGGCACCGCAACGCACTCTCGCGGCGGGAACGCACGGTACAGGAGCGCGACGAGGGGATCGCCTTCGGGGATCGGATGCGCGGGGAGTTCGAGGCGGCCCAGGCCGACGAGACCCAGTGCGCGGAGGCCCTCACGGCGGCCGCGACCCTCCTGCAGGAGCGGATGGCGGCGGAGGAGCAGAGCCGAGCCGGGGTGACGGCGGCGCGCACCGCGACCGACGAGGCCGACCGGGGGGTCACTGGCCTGCGCGAGCAGGTGCGGCGCCTCGAGTTGGAGCGCGAGACGGCGGAGCGGGAGCTCGCCGAGGTCGCCCAGCGCACGGAGGCGCTCCGCACCGAGCATGAGGCGCTGAGCACCCGCCTCGCGTTGGCGGATCGGGAGTTGCAGGCGGCCGATGATGTCCTGGCCGCGGCGCGTGAACAGGCCGCCCTCGCCGAGAACGCGCTCGATCAGGCGCGGGCCACGGCGCGCACCGCCCGCGATCGCGAGACCGCGGCGCGTGCCGACGTGCGCCGCGTCGAGGAAGAGCACACCGCCCTCACCGGGCGTCTCGCCGCGCTCGAGGGACTGGAGCGGGAGCGCGTCGGGCTCGCCCCCGCGGCAGCCAAGCTCCTGCGCGAGCGGGAGCGCTTCGGCGCCGAGGCGATCCTCGGGCCCCTCTCCGACTTCATCGGCGCCGACACCGCGGTCGCCGCGCAGGTCGAGCGCTTCCTGGGCCCCACCGTGCACGCCGTGGTGGTCCGCGACCGGGCCGCCGCGGAGGCGATCCGCAGCTGGCATGCGGAGACCAATCCGGGGGCGCTCCTCCTCCTCCCGCTCGACACCCTCGCCGGTGCCGCCGAGGTGGACCCGGAGGACCTCGGGTCGCGTGTCCGCTCCGAGGGAGCCGCGGGACGCTGGGTCCGGGCCCTGCTCGGTCATGTGAAGGCCGTCGCCGACGGGAGCGCCTTCGTCGACGCGCGCGGGGCGATGTGGCTCCCGGCCAAGGAGTCGGGGGCCGGCCCACTTCGTCGTCGTGCCGAGCTCGAAGAGCTTCGCACGCAGCTCGGGAGCATCGAGACGCGTCGCGCCGCGGTGCAGGCGGCCGCGCAGCAGGTGCACGATGAGGTGGTCCAGGCCGAAGCGGCCGCAGCAGCCGCCGCCGATGCCTCGGCCGCCGCGCAGCAGGCCGCCGCACAGGCGGCGCAGGTGCGCAACGAGCGGGATCGGGTACGGGAGCGCGCGGCGCGCGAGCTCGCCGATGCCGTGGCGCTCGCCGAGAAGCTCGCCGGTCGGCACACCGAGCTCGGCGACCGCGTGACCGCTGGGCTCGCCGCGCAGGATGCACTGGCGCAGCGTCTCGTCGTCGCGGAGCAGACCGCGGCCTCCGCCCGGGCCCTCCTCACCACCGCCGAGCGGGCGCAGGATGAGGCCCGCGAAGGGCGCGCCGCGCAGCAGGTGGCGCATGCGCAGGCCGAGGCGCGCCGCCAGGTGGCGACCGAACGGCGTGAGCGGATCGATCGCGAGCGCACGACCGCGGCCCAGCGCCTCGCGACCCTCGAGCAGGAACTGGCGTCGCTCCTGCAGGAGGATGGGGCGCTCGAGGAGCAGATGACGGTCTGGCAGCATGAGATCGCGAGCCGGCGCGCCGTCCTACAGGAAGCGGAGGCGACGCGCGGCGCCGCCGAGGAGGGGGTGCGCCTCGCGGACACGACGCTCGCGGACGCGGAGCTCGCGCTGACGCAGGCCCGGCGCGAGGCCGAGGAGGGGGCCCAGTCGCTCCACCTGGCCGAACTCCGCTTCGCCGAGCTCTCCGGCAAGCGCGCCGCGATCAAGGAGCGGCTCGAGACGGAGTGGCGTCGTCCGTTGGAGGAGCTCCTCGCGAGCTACGAGGCGGGCGCGCTCGAGGATGAGCCGCTCCGCGCCGAAGCGGAGGAGCTCCGCCGGCAGATCGAACAGCTCGGCCCGGTGAACCCGCTCGCCATCGAGGAGCATGAGGAGGAGACGCGGCGCCTGGAGTTCCTCACCACGCAGCGCGCCGACCTCACGGAGGCGCAGGCCAAGCTGCACGCGGCGATCAAGGAGATCGACGTCACCGCGCGCGAGATGTTCCTGACGACCTTCGCCGAGGTGCGGACGCACTTCCGCGAGATCTTCATGACGCTCTTCGGCGGGGGGGAGTGCGACCTGCGGCTCGAGAACCCCGATGCGCCGCTCGACTGCGACATCGAGATCCACGCGAGTCCGCGCGGGAAGCGCACCCAGCGCATCCACCTGCTCTCGAGCGGGGAGCGCGCCCTCGTGGCCCTCTCGCTGCTCTTCGGCATCTTCCTCACCAAGCCGAGCCCCTTCTGTCTGCTGGACGAAGTCGATGCGCCGCTCGACGACCAGAACATCGGGCGCTTCGTGAAGATGCTGAACCAGTTCAAGCAGCGGACGCAGTTCATCGTGATCACGCACAACCCGCGCACCACGACCGAGGCGGCCGACGCGGTCTACGGCGTCACGATGCAGGAACCCGGCGTCTCGTCGCTGGTGAGCGTCCGGATGCGCGGCCCCGCGGTCGACGACGCCGATCCGGTGGTCGCGGCGCCGGTAGCCTGAGGCGCGCGCGATGCTCCTCGTCGTGATGCGCCCGGAGGCCTCGACCGACGACGTCGCGCGCGTCGCCGATCTCGTCCGTGAACGCGGCCTCACCCCGCAGGTGATGCCCGGGACCGCGCAGACCGCGATCGCCGTGATGGGGGTCGAGGGGCGCGCGGTCGGCGCCGCGCTGCAGGGACTCGCCGGGGTCGCCGAGGTGATGCAGGTCGAGCAGCCCTATCGGAAGGCGGCGCGGTCGGCGCATCCCGAATCGACGGTGGTCACGATCGCCCCGGGGGTCCAGGTCGGAGGCGAGGGTCCCGTCCCGGTGATCGCGGGCCCCTGCTCCGTCGAGTCCGAGGCGCAGATCATCGCCGCGGCCCACGCGGTCCGCGCGGCCGGCGCCGTGGCGCTGCGTGGCGGCGCGTTCAAACCGCGCTCCTCGCCCTACGCCTTCCAAGGCCTCGGCGTCGCGGGCCTCCGCCTCCTCGCCCTCGCCAAGCGCGAGACGGGGCTCGCCATCGTCACCGAGGCGATGGACGAGGAGGGCGCGAAGCAGGTGGCCGAGGTCGCCGACTGCCTCCAGATCGGGGCGCGCAACATGCAGAACTACGCGCTCCTCAAGGCGGTCGGACGCCTTGGGAAGCCGGTCCTCCTCAAGCGTGGGGCCGCGGCTACGATCGCCGACCTCCTCCTCTCCGCCGAGTACATCCTCGCCGAGGGGAATGCGCAGGTGATCCTCTGCGAGCGTGGGCTCCGCAGCTTCGACGCCACCGTCCGCAATCTCTTCGACCTCACGGCGATCCCGGTGGTCCATCAGGTTTCGCATCTACCGATCATCGCCGACCCCAGCCATGGGACCGGGCGCCGCGACCTCGTCCTCCCGATGGCGCGCGCGGCGCTGGCCGCTGGCGCAGACGGCCTGATCATCGAGGTGCACCCCGAACCCGATCGGGCGATGTCGGACGGCGCCCAATCGCAGAGCCCCGCGCAGTTCGAGGAGACGATGCGCCAGCTGCGAGGGATCGCCTCGGTCCTCGGCCGCGACCTCGCGACGCTCCGGACGCGCGCCGCGTGATCCGCGCGCTGGCGATTGCCCTGTTCTTCGGGACGCCGGCACTCGCGCAATCCCCCACCCCCCGCGATGCGGGGGCGCGCGCGCTCGTCGAACGGGCCGCGGCCACGGCACGGCGCACCGAGACGATGCGTGCCGACCTGACGCAGGTGCTCACCAATCCGCGCGCCGGCACGACCCTCGTCTCGCGCGGCGAGTTCCTCCAACAGGGCCCCACCCGCTTCGCCTTCCGATTCACCGAGCCGGCGGAGGATCGGATCGTCGCCGATGGCCAGGTGATCTGGCTCTATCTCCCGAGCACGATGAAGGGGCAGGTCCTCAAGCTCCCGGCGGTCGCGGGGGCGGGACTGGACCTCGTCGGGACCCTCCTGCGCGACCCCGCCACGCGCTACACGATCACCGGGCTCGGCGACACCACCATCGCGGGTCGGCGGCTCACGCGGGTCGCCCTCCTGCCAAAGGGTAGTGCGCCCTTCACGCGGGCCGTGCTCTGGCTCGAGCCGCGCACGGCGGAGATCACGGAGGCGGAGTTCCAGGAGCCGAGCGGGCTCGTGCGACGCCTCACCTTCTCACGGATCCGGCGCGGGGGGCGACTCCCCGCCGACGCCTTCGTCTTCACCCCGCCGCCCGGGGTGCGCGTGGTCGATCAGGCCGCGCTGATGGGCGGGATGCTCCCGCCGCGCTGAGTCACTGCGCGGCGAAGACGCCGGCGATCGATCGCGCGCGACGCAGCGCCACCGTCGCCCGCTGCACCACCGGATCCCCACGTACCGCCCACCGCACGGCATACGGCGCACCGAACGCCGTCCGGACGACCTCGGTGGCGATCGTGCGATCGATCAGCGCCGTCGCCTCCGCGACGAGATCGGGAGGGATCGTCAGGCCAGCGCGGCGACCCGCGACGAGCACCCGCTCGCGCCAGGCCGGCGCCCCTCGCACCAGCGAATCCCGTACGGCACCCTCCCGCACGAGCTGCGCGGCGACCGTCCGCACCACGGTGCGCCAGGCCGTCCCCTGGGTGCCCAGGGCCGCGAGGAAGCGACGCTCCGCCCCGAGCGCTGCGGTATCCCCCACCGTGACGTCGGGGACGATCCCACCCCCACCGAGGATCACCCGGCCGGCGTCGGTACGGTAACGGGGACGCGCGGTATCGGCCTCCGCGCGCCGGGCCTCGTCGGTCGGGGCATACTCGATGCTCCGGCCGATCGGCGTGACCCATCGGGCGTTCGTCAAGGAGAGGGCGGCGCCATCCTCGAGTTCGTAGATCGCCTGCGCACTCCCCTTCCCGTAGGTCGGGAGCCCGAGCACGAGGGCGCGATCATGATCCTGCAACGCCCCCGCCACGATCTCCGCGGCACTCGCCGTCAGGGGATTCACCAGCACCGCCATCGGCAGATCGGGCCACCGTTGCCCGGTGGAATCCACGTACACCGCGTTCACACTGGCCGATCGGCCCGTGATCTGCACGATCCGCTGCGAGGGATCGAGGAAGAGATCGGCGACCCGGACCCCTTGCAGGAGGAGCCCTCCCGGATTCCCCCGGAGGTCGAGGATCATGGCACGGGCACCAGCGGTCCGCAGGGAGTCGATCGTTCGCACGAGCTCCCGATCGGTGGAATCACTGAAGGCGGTCAGGGCGAGATAGCCGAGCCCCCCATCCAGGACCATGGCACGCGCGACCGTGCTCACGCGGATCTCCGCCCGCTCGAGCGCGAGGGTCATGGGCGCAGCCCCACTGCGCTCCACCTGGAGGCGGACCGCGGTCCCCGCCGGCCCACGCAGCGCGGTACGTGCCTCGGCGATCGTCCACCCCTGGGTGGTGCGCCCATCGATCGCCGTGAGGCGATCGCCGTCGAGGAGCCCCGCCCGCTCCGCAGGGGAGCCCGGTCGCACCAAGAGCACCGTGACCCAGCCGTCGCGGAGATCCACTTGGAGCCCGACGCCCGGATAGGAGTTCGTGACCGCCTGTTCGAGCCGGGCGCGACGCTCCGGGGGGAGATACGCGGAGTTAGGATCCCCGAGTTCGCCGATGAGTCCCCGCATCGCGAGGTGCCAAAGGCGATCCTCCTCCACCTCGTCGACGTATGAGAGGCGCACCCGCTCCATCACCTGATCGAGGAGGCGCGCCCCATCGCGCGCCGAGGTGTCGCGCCCGCGCACCGCCGCCTGGAGGAAGCGCCCCGCCCCCCAGAGCCCGGCACAGACGAGCCCGATCAGCAGGAGCCCGCGGTAGCGATTCACCCGCGCGCTCCGAGGGCGGCCGCGAGCGCGGGACAGCGGGCCGCCACCGCCTCGGTCACGCGCGACGCGACGGTGCCCTCATCCCCGGTGCCATCGATGGGGACGATCGGCCCACACTCCGGATGCGCCATTTGCCAATCGGCCGTCGTGAAGGTCGCGAAGGCCTGCGCGACGCGCGCGTGGAAGGTGGCCTCGCTGCGCTCGATGCGATCGGTGGTGCCGCGCGCCCCGGCGCGCGCCAACCCCGTCGCGGGATCCATCACGAAGAGCAGGGTGAGATCGGGGATCAGTCCATCGGTCGCGAGCGCATTCGCGGCGCGCACCGGCTCCTCTGGCAAGCCACGCCCATGGACCTGATAGGCGTAGGTCGAGAGGAGGAAGCGATCGAGCAGGACGGTCTCCCCGCGCGCGAGCGCCGGGCGGAGTTCCGTAGCGACGAGTTGGGCCCGCGAGGCGACGAAGAGCGCCGCCTCGGCCCGCGGCGCCACCTCGTGGTCGGCGTGGAGCAGGAGCTCGCGGATCCGGTCGCCGAGCGGGGTGCCCCCTGGCTCGCGGAAGGTACGGTGCGGGAGGTGTGCGGTGGCGAGCGCGGCGGCGAGCCGACGGAGCTGGGTCGACTTCCCCGCTCCCTCGCCCCCTTCGAAGACGATGAGCTGCCCGCGCCCCACGGCGGTCACCCGAGGGTGATGATCGAGCTGGTGGCGCCCTTCTTGATCCCCTCGAGGATCCACTGGTTCACCTGCACCATCACCTTGTCGAAGTTCTCGTTCGCAGCCAGGACGCGCTGGTAGAGCATGCTCCCCTGCACCTTCGTGAGCAGCTGATCGAGCTCTTGCTCCATCTCCGCCGTGGGCTGTTGCCCCTGCTGGAGCATCCGCTGCGCCTCGGTGCGGAGGTGATCCATCCGCTGCAGTGCCGCCAAGAGCTCGCGATCCTCCTGGAGCGCATCGTTCGCGCGCTTCACCGCCTGGTATTCCGGGCTCTGGCCGATCAATCGGCCGAGGTCGTTCGCCTTTTCACTCAGCATCATCGCTCCTGTCGGCGGGCGACCACGAAGCGCGGGCGCCCGGTGAGATCCATCCGTAGTTCGACCGCCGTGAATCGGGGGTCGGCTTCCACCGCCTCGCGCGCGAGCGTCGCCCGTCGCGCATCGATCTCCATCGCGAGCAACCCTCCCGGCCCCAACACCGCGGCGGCCTGCGGGACCAGCGCGCGGATCAGCGCCATCCCGTCGTCCTCCGCGAAAAGCGCCAGATGCGGCTCCCAGTCGCGCACGAGGGCCGGCAACGCCGCCGCTTCCGCGGGGGAAATATAGGGTGGGTTCGAGACGACCACGTCGACGGACATCCCCTGGATCGGCGCCAGGAGATCCCCTTCGTGCCAGTGCAGGCGTCCCCGCCGATCCTCGGGGATCGCCGCGAGGTTCCCACGCGCCACCGCGAGCGCCTCGGCCGACCGATCGATGGCGTGCACCTCGTCGAACGCGCCCTCCGCCGCGAGGGCGAGGGCGATCGCCCCGGACCCGGTCCCCACATCCACCGCGCGACCGCGCCCCCCCTGCTGGGCGGCGAGGACGAGGTCGACCAAGAGTTCCGTCTCCGGCCGCGGGATCAGCACGCGACGATCCACTGCGAGGGTGAGATGACGAAAGGGCGCGCGCCCCACGGCGTACGGGAGCGGCATCCCCTCCCGCCGGCGCGCGACCACCTGATCGATTCGGGCGAGCGTCTCCGCGTCGAGCCGGTCCTCGCGATGCGCTGAGGGCCAGAAGCGCGGCTGATCGAGCACCGCCGCGATCAGGTCGCGCGCCTCCGCGCGGGCCGGCGGTACCCCCGGGGCGACCAACGCCTCCGCGATCCGATCGACGACTTCGCCGACCGTCACGCCCCCTCCCCCGCGAGGCGCTCCTCCAGGTCGGCGAGACGCAACGCCTCCATCAACGGTTGTAACTCCCCGTTCATCACCCCGTCCAGGTCATGCGTCGTGAAGCCGATCCGGTGATCGGTCACGCGACTCTGCGGATAGTTGTACGTGCGGATCTTGGCCGAACGATCGCCGGTGGAGACCTGGCTCTTCCGCATACGGGAACGCTCTGCCTCCTGCTCGGCGAGCCTGAGGTCGAGGAGGCGCGAGCGCAGCACCTCCATCGCCTTGAGCTTGTTCTGGAGCTGAGATTTCTGATCCTGCTGGCTCACGACCAGCCCGCTCGGGAGGTGCGTGATGCGCACGGCGGAGTCGGTGGTGTTCACGCTCTGCCCACCGGGCCCCGACGACCGGAAGACATCGATGCGGAGATCCTTGTCCTCGATCGTGAGATCGATCTCGTCGGCCTCGGGGAGGACGGCGACCGTCGCCGCCGAGGTATGGATGCGGCCGGCGGCCTCGGTGGCGGGGACGCGCTGCACGCGGTGGACCCCGGACTCGAAGCGGAGTTCCCCGAAGGCGCCTGGCCCCGCGACCTTGAAGATCACTTCCTTGAGCCCACCGAGGGTGGCGTCGGAGACGGAGATCGTCTCGATCGTCCAGCCGCCATGGCGCTCGATGTAGCGCACGTACATGCGGTGGAGGTCGGCCGCGAAGAGCGCGGCCTCGTCCCCGCCAGTGCCGGCGCGGATCTCGACGATCGCGTTGCGGTCGTGGAGGGGATCCGGCGGGATGAGGAGGGGCTTGAGCGCCTCCTCCTCGGCGGCGATCGCCGCCAAGAGCTGCTCGACCTCCCGGCGGGCCTCTGCGGCGAGCTCGGGGTCCTCAAACGCCACGAGCTCGCGCGCCTGCGCGAGCTCGGACTCCATCTTCTCCAGCGATTCTGCGCGTGCGACGACCTGGCCGAGGCGCTGATGCTCCCGACCGAGCGAGGCCATCAAGCGGGCATCGCGGACGGTCTTGGGATCGAGGAGATCGCGCTCGACCTCGGCGGCGCGCCGCAGCGCGTCGGCGAGCCGGTCGCGGAGGCTCAGGCGCTCGCCTTGCCGTACTTCTGACGGAAGCGCTCGACCCGGCCCGCGGTGTCGATGAGCTTCTGCTTCCCAGTGAAGAAGGGATGGCAGGCCGCGCAGATATCGGTCTGGATCTTGGCGTGCGTCGACCGCGTCTGGAAGGAGTTGCCGCAGGCGCAGAGGACCGTGGCCGTCGCGTAGGTCGGATGAATCTCGGGCTTCATGGGGTCGTACCGGAAAAGGTCAGGTTCGGTCGTGGTCGAACCGAGCCTGTAAAGCTAGCCCAAGGAGCCCATAAGATGCAAGCCGACAACGATTTGGACGTTTGACACCGGCCCGCCGCCGTCCCAGACTTCCCAGGGACCCTCTGCCCCGATTTCCTGTGCCCCAGGCCACCGCCGACTTCCTGGCGACCGTCCCCCTCTTTCGCTCCCTCTCCCAGGAGGAGCTCGCCATCTTCGCCCAGCTCGTCCGGGCGCGGGACTACGCCAAGGGCAGCGTCATCCTCTTCGAGGACGATCCCGGGGACGCCTTCTTCGTCGTCCGGTCCGGCCGGGTGAAGGTCGTCCTGATGGCCTCCGATGGGCGGGAGGTCATCTTGGGGATCCTGGGGGTCGGCGAACACTTTGGGGAGCTCGCCCTGATCGATGGACAGCCCCGATCGGCGCATGTGATCGCCATGGAGCACGCGAGTCTCTACGTCCTCCGGCGCGAGGACTTCCGGCAACGGGTGGAGCAGAATCCCGCGGTGGCCTGGGCCCTCCTCCTCGAGCTCTCTCGGCGGCTGCGGCGCGCCGACGAGAAGATCGGGGCGCTCGTGCTCCTCGATGTGCCGGGGCGGATCGCCCGCCTCCTGCTCGAGCACGCCGCGGAAGGGGACGGCCAGCTGATCGACAAGCCGCTGACGCATCAGACGATTGCGCATCTGGTGGGGGCGAGTCGCGAGACGATCTCGCGGACGTTGCGGGACTTCGTGCAGGCGGGGTGGATCTCGAGCGAGCGCCGTCGGATCCGCGTCCTCGACCGCGAGGCGCTCACGCGCCGGACCACCCTCCGCACATGAGCCTGCGCGCGACCTTCTGGGGGACCCGGGGTTCGATCCCGACCCCCGGCCCGCACACCGTGCGCTATGGGGGGAACACCCCCTGCCTCGAGGTGCGCACGGGCGAGGGGCATCTCATCATCCTCGATGCGGGGACCGGGATCCGGGCGCTCGGACGCGCCCTGCTCGACCAAGCGGGGGGGGCGCCGATCGAAGCGGATCTCTTCCTCACGCACGCCCATTGGGATCACATCCAGGGGATCCCCTTCTTCGCCCCCCTCTTCGGGCGAGGGAACCGGCTGCGGATCTGGGGATCGGCGTCGCTCGAGCGGAGCGTCGATCAAGTGGTCCGTGACCAGATGTCGCCGGTGGTCTTCCCCGTCTCCTTCGCGGCGTTGGCAGCGACGATCGACTTCCACTCGATCGCGGAGGGCACCCCCACGCGCGGGCCGGGGTATGAGGTGACAGCCTTCGCCCTGCAGCATCCGGGTGGGGCGTTAGGGTACCGGTTCGAGCCGAGCGGAGCAGCGGGGGGCCCGGCCGGGGCGCTGGTGTATATCCCGGACAATGAGTTGGCCCCACACCCGTCGTACCACGCGGGGCCCCGATGGCGGGAGCGATTGACGGCCTTCGTCCGTGGGGCCTCGGTCCTGATCCACGATGCGATGTACACCCCGGAGGAATACGTCGCCTGTGCGGGATGGGGGCACTCGACCCATCATGAGGCGGTGGCGCTGGCCATGGCCGCCGAGGTCCGGACGCTGGTCCTCTTCCATCACGATCCGCAGCGGACGGACGATGCGCTCGATCGGTCGGTGGCGGAGTGTCGTGAGCTGGTGCGGCAGGCGGGGGCCTCGCTCGAGGTCATCGCCGCCGCGGAAGGTCTGACGGTGCACACCTGAACCCTGGCGGAGTCCTGCATGCACACGATCCTCACTCGATCCCTTGCCCTCCTCCTCCTGGCGACCCCGCTCGTCGCCCAAGACGACACCCGTCCGACGGTCGCCGTCCTCCCCTTCGTGAACAGTGCGATCGGTGCGGCGAATGCCGAACTCGCGCCCCTCTCCAAGGGGATCGCCGATCTCCTGATCACGGACCTCGGGATGAATCCCGGGATCCGCGTGGTGGAGCGCGAGAACATCCAGCAGCTCTTGGACGAGCAGCGGCTCGCCCAGGACGGGCGTGTCGACGATGCCACCGCGGCCCGGATCGGGAAGCTCCTCGGCGCCAAGCATATGGTGACGGGCTCATTCATCACCGATCGCTCGGGCCAGATGGTCCTCACGCTCAAGGCGATCGATAGCGAGACCGGGCGGATCGCGTGGACCCACCGGGATCAGGGGAAGACCGACGACTTCCTGACCTTGGTCGCCAAGGTGGCGGGGGCGGCCAACACCGGACTCAAGCTCCCCGCGCTCACCTCACAGGCGAAGACCGCCGCCGCAGCGCGCACCGCCGACCAGAAGAAGATCCCCTTCCAGGCGGTGATGCTCTACTCGCGGGCGCTCTCCGCGCAGGATGCCGGACAGAAGGAGGAGGCGATCCAGCTCTTCACGCAGACGATCGAGCGCTTTCCCGACTTCGAAGATGCGCGGAAGGCGCGCGCCAAGCTCACGGGGGGCGCCGCCGCGCGCTGACGGTCAGCCCCCGCCGTAGCCCCCGCCACCCGGGGTCCGAAGCTCCACGACATCACCCGGCGCGAGCGCGCGCCGACACTTCGCCGGGAGCGGCGCGTCGTTGAGCCGATTCTCGCCGACCGCCCCATCGCCCCCGCCGGCGGTCCCGCGCGGGGCGCGCGTGCGCCGCTCCGTGAGCATGGTGACGGTGCAGGGCGCGAGCACGCGATAGGCGCGGATCACCCCATCACCGCCGCGATGCGCCCCCGCCCCACCTGAGCCGCGACGGATCGCGTAGCGATCGATGACGATCGGGTAGGCGCGCTCGAGCGATTCGATCGGCGTGTTGCGCGTGTTGCTCATCCCCACATGCACGGCATCGGGTCCAGGGCCACGTCCACTCGCCCCCTGCCCCCCGCCCAATGTCTCATAGAAGGTCCACCCCGCCCCACCGAAGGTGATGTTGTTCATCGTCCCCTGCCCCTGCGCGGGGACGTCGACACCGGCCGCCGCGAGCGCAGCGAAGAGGAGATCGGCGAGCCGCTGACTCATCTCCACGTTCCCGCCGGCCACGGCCGCGGGGGCCCGCGCGGCGATGCAGCAGTCCTCCGGCC
>JBMTXT010000048.1:0-13531 GCA_049453775.1 Gemmatimonadaceae bacterium
CATCGACCTGGGGATCCGGGCACGGCTCGCGGTGCTGCTCGATCTCGTCGCCCTGGCCACGATCGCCGATGTGGCCCCCTTGCGTGGGGAGAATCGCGTCTTCGCTCGCCTCGGTCTCGCGCAGTTGGCGGCGAGCGCGCACCCGGGCATCCGCTCGCTGCTCCGCGCGGCGCGGCTCGACGGGAAGGCCCTGACCGCGGGGCGTGTGGGCTTCACCCTCGCGCCGCGCCTCAACGCCCTGGGGCGGCTCGGGCGGGCCATCCGTGGGGTGGAGTTGTTGCTCGCCGAGGACGAGGGCACCGCGAACGTGATCGCGCGCGAATGTGAGGAGCTCAACGCCGAGCGGCAGGAGATGAATCGGCGGATGCAGGACGAGGCGTTGCGCCTCGTGGATCAGCTCGACCTCGATGCGACCTGGGGGATCGTCCTCGCGCAGGAGGGGTGGCATCCTGGGGTGATCGGGATCGTCGCCTCGCGTCTGGTGGAGGCCACCTCGCGTCCCGTGATGATGGTCGCGCTGCAGGATGGGGTCGGGAAGGGCTCGGGGCGCTCGATCCCCGCACTCGACCTGCATGGGGTGCTGCACGACTGCGCCGATCTGTTCGTGCGCTTCGGCGGGCATCGCGCGGCGGCCGGGATCACGATCGACGCGGCGCAGCTCCCGGCCTTCACGGGGCGCTTCAACGACCAGGTGCGGGCGCGCCTCACGGCCGAGGATCTCGTCCCGACGCTGCGCACCGATCTCGAACTCCCGATCGAGGCGATCGATGCGACGCTCGAGCGGGGATTGCGACATCTTGAGCCCTTCGGCGTGGGGAATCCGGGGCCGATCTTCGTCTCGCGCGGCGTGACGGTGGCGCAGGGGCCGCGTCGGATCGGGACCGAGGGGGCGAAGCTCGGGCTGCAGACCCCGCAGGGGGCGCTCGAGGGGATCTGCTGGGACGGTGCGCGGGCGAAGGGGATCGCCGCGGGGGCGACGGTCGACATCGCCTATAAGCTCGAGGCCAACGAGTACCAGGGGCGTCGGACGCTCCAAGCGGTGATCCAGGATCTCCGGCATGGGTGAGCTGCGCATCGTCGCGGGGGCGTGGCGCGGCCGACGGATCGCGGTCCCGCGGGGGGCGGTGCGCCCCACGGCGGATCGGGTGCGGGAGGCGTGGATGAGCATCGTCGCCCCCGCGCTCGATGGGGCCCGGATCCTCGATCTCTGCGCGGGGTCCGGCGCCCTCGGGCTCGAGGCGCTCTCCCGCGGCGCGGTCCATGCCGATTTCGTCGAGCGGGATCCCAAGGTGCTGCCGACGCTGCGGGCGAACCTCGTCGCGCTCGGGGCCGAGGGGCGGGCGACCGTGCATCGGAGTGAGGCGGTGCGGTTCCTCGCGGCGGAGGCGGGGCCGGTCCCCGCGGAGGTCCCAGGGGCCCCGCGGCCCCGCTGGGATGTCGCCTTCGCCGACCCGCCCTACCATCAGGGGACCGCCGTCGCGCTCGCGGAGCGCTGGCTCCGCGCCCCGTTCGCAGCGATCTTTGGCATCGAGCACGAGGCGGCGCTCACCCTCCCGGAGGCGGTGGCGCCGGCCACGTCGGATCGTCGGTCGTACGGCGACACCGCCCTCACCATCTACCGCACCGGTCCCTGAGATGCCCAAGGTCGCGCTCTACGCCGGCAGCTTCGATCCCATCACCAATGGGCATGCCGATCTGATCCGGCGCTCCCTCGGCTTCGTCGATCGGTTGGTCGTCGGGGTCGCGGTGAACATCACCAAGCAGCCCCTCTTCAGCGTGGAGGAGCGGATGACCCTGATCCGCGCGGCGCTCGACGAGGATCCGCGCGTCGAGGTGCGCTCGTTCAGTGGGCTGGTGGTGAACTTCGCGCGCGAGGCGGGGGCCACGGTCGTCCTCCGAGGGCTCCGCGCCGTCGCCGACTTCGAATACGAATATCAGATGGCCCTGATGAATCGCCATCTCGCCCCGCAGCTCGAGACGATGTTCATGGTCCCCTCGCTCGAGGTGAGCTATGTGAGCTCCTCCTTGGTGCGCGAGGTCGCGCGCTTCGGCGGGGAGATCGACCAGCTCGTCCACCCCGCGGTCGCCCGCGCCCTCCGCGCGAAGTTCGCGGGGGCGACGCCGTCGGGACCGTCCACGCCCCCCATGTCCGCCCAGTGACCATGACCCTCGATGCCACGCTCCACGGTGATGTGCTCGTCCTCGCGCTCCATGGCCACTTGATCGTCGGGAACCGGCAGGCGCTCAAGCAGCGCGTCCTCGACGACATCGAGTCGGGGACGCGGAAGGTCGTCGTCGACTTCGCCAACACGGGGTACATCGATAGCTCCGGTCTGGGGGTGCTCGTCTCCCTCGCCAAGCGCCTGCGCGAGCTCGGGGGCGACCTTCGCCTCGCGAATCTCAACACCGACCTCCGCACCCTCTTCGAGCTCACGAAGCTCGACTCGCTCTTCCAGATCGCCGACTCCCGCGAGCAGGCACTGGCGAGCTTCTAGATGGTGTCCTCCTCGGCGCTCGACTTCCGGATCCCGAGCGACCTCGCGCGGATCGAGGCGATCGTCGCGCAGGTGGTTCATCGGTGTCGCGAGTGTCGCTTCGATGCCCGTCTGCTGAGTCTCAACGTGCCGGTCGCGCTCACCGAGGCGATCGCCAATGCCGTGCTTCGTGGGAACGGCGAGGATATGGGGAAGGAGGTGCGGATCCGCGCCGAGGTGTCGGAGGCACGGCTCGTGGTCGAGGTGGAGGACGAGGGGGCGGGGTTCGACCTCGACGCCTGTTGCGAGGATCCCACGACGCCGGAGAACCTCGAGCGCGAGGATGGGCGTGGGCTCTTCCTCATGCGGACGCTGATGGACGAGGTGGTGCGGGTGGAGGGGGCGTCGAATGTGGTGCGACTCACCCTGCGGCGGCGGTGAGCGCTGCATGAGCCATCTGGCGCGCGTCCTCGAGGCCTTCGCCCTCGCGCAGGGCGGGACGGCCGTCGTGTGGATGCCCTCCGCGCGCTCGGGGCAGCGCGAGGTCGTGGCCGCGGCCGGTGGGGAGGTGACCCCTCCCGAGCCCGCCCTCTGTCCGGAGGATGCGACGGTCCGCGAGCGCGCCACCCCGCTCGGCCCGCAGTGGATCGCGCGCATCCCGGGGCACACGCCGGCCTGGCTCGGGGTCGGGGGCGGGCCCGCAGGGGATGGGGCGGTCAGGCGTTGGGTCCCGATGCTCGTGGAGATGCTCGCGCCCATCCTGCAGAGCCAGTGGGAGGCGCAGCGCGCCACCGATGAGCTGGCGGAGCGGTATGAGGAGATCAATCTCCTCTACTCCATCAGCGATATCCTCGGACGCACCGTGACGCTTGAGCAGATGGCGCGCACGATCCTCCTCGAGGTCGCCGAGACCGTGGGGGCCGCGTATGGCGCGATCCACACGCACGACCCCACGTCGGGGGTGTTGCGACCGGTCGCGACGCTGCGCCTCTCGCCGGCGATGGAGGCCGCGGTGATCCCGACCGATCATCCGGTGAGCGTGCCGGCGCGGGTCTATCGGACCCGGAGTGCCCTCGTGGTCGATGCGGGGGTGCTCGAGAGCGAGTACGAGGCGGCGTTTCGCGCCGGGGCGATGCTTTCGGTCCCGATCAATTGGACCGCGCCTGGTGGGGGGGTCACGCTCGGCGTGGTCTCGCTCTCCGGTCGACGCAGCGGCTCGGCGTTCACCGCCGGAGATGAGAAGCTCGTCGCGGCGATCGGCTCGCAGATCGGGACGGCGATCCAGAACGCGCGCCTCGTGCGGGCCTCGGTGGAGCGAGAGCGCCTCGAGTCGGAGATGCGCCTGGCGCACGATCTGCAGCTCAAGTTGCTGCCGGCGGGGCAGGTGGTCGCCCCCGACGCGCTCTGCGCGGCCCGGGTGGAGGCGGCGGAGGGCGTCGGCGGGGATTTCTATCATCTCTTCCGCCTCGATGCGGGGCGCACCGGGATCCTCATCGGCGATGTCTCCGGGCATGGCTATCGGGCCGCGTTGATCATGGCGCTCGTGATGAGTGCTGCGGCGATCCACGCGCGGACCACGAGCGATCCGGCATCCACCGTCGAGGCGCTCCTCGCGACCGTCGCCGACGAATTGCGGGAGACGGAGATGTTCCTGAGCCTCTGTTATGCGGTGGTGGATCACGCGGGCGGGACGATCCAGTGGACGAACACGGGGCATCCCCATGCCTTCGTGATCGATGCGGCGGGGACGGCGCATCGGCTCGAGGCCACCGATCCCCCGCTCGGGTTGGGGCGTGCGACCCTGCATGTGCGTTCCCGACCCTGGGATCGGCAGGCCGATCTCCTGGCGCTTTTCACCGATGGCGTGAGCGATGCGCGCGACCAGGCCGGCCAGGTGCTCGGGGAGGGCGCAGTGCTACGTGTGCTCGCGGCGCGACGCCGCGAGGTCCCCTCGCGGATCATCGATGGCGTCTTCTCCGCCGTCGAGGGGCATATGGGGCGGGTCCCGCCGCATGACGATCAGGCGGTCGTCGTCCTCCGCAGCGCGTGACCCCCCTTCCGCGCGCGAAGAAGCGCTTCGGTCAGCACTTCCTCACCGATCCGCGGATCCTCGCGCGCATCGCGGAGGGGCTCGCGATCACGCCGACGGACACCGTGATCGAGATCGGCCCTGGGCGTGGGGCACTCACCGAGGCGTTGCTCCAGCGCGCAGGGCGGGTGATCGCCATCGAGGTCGACCGCGACCTCGTCCCGATCCTGCGGTCACGCTGGGCGGACGATCCGCGGTTGACGGTGGTCGAGGGCGACGTCCTCGCGCAGGATCTCGGGGCGCTCGCCAGTGGGCCCTATCTCGTGGCGGGGAACGTGCCGTACAACATCACGACTCCGATCCTCTTCCATGCGCTCACGCGCCCACGCCCGGCGCGGGCGGTCTACCTCGTGCAGCTCGAGGTCGCACAACGGGCCGTGGCCGCGGCCGGGGAGGCGGCATACGGCGCACTCTCGGTGAATCTCCAAGCGCTCGCGCAGGTGGAGCTCCTCTTCCGGGTGCCGGCCGGCGCCTTCTCCCCACCTCCCCAGGTGGAGTCGGCGGTGATCCGCGTGACGCCGCGGCCCGACCCGGTGATCGCCGCCGACGAGGAGGCCCCATACCGCACGATGGTGCAGGGGGCGTTCGGGCTCCGGCGCAAACAGTTGAAGCGCGTGGTCCGCACGCTCTGGTCGCTCGACGCCGAGCAGGCGGGAGCGGTGGTGGACGCGGCGGGGCTCGATCCGGAGGCGCGACCGGAGACGCTCAGCCCTTCGGCGTTCGCCGCCCTACTGCGCGCGGCCCGTGCGGTGGTCGGCCGTGGCGCCCCCCCCGCGCGCTAAGGTCGCCCTTCGTTCGTCAGGGCGTAGGCGAGCACTTCGAGTTCGGTCGCCATGTTGACGGCGCGGACCGTGACGCCGTCGGGGGCGACCAGCGAGGTGGGGGCGAAGTTGAGCACCGCACGGATCCCCGCGGCGACCACGCGATCGAGCGCCGCCTGCGCGGCCTCGCCAGGGACGCAGAGGACCGCGATGCGCGGCGCCAGCGCCGCGATGTCGCCTTCGAGGTCGCGGTCCGCCCGGACGGTCACCCCATTGAGGCGCGTCCCTACCCGGGCGGGATCGGTGTCGTAGATCCCGACCACATCGAACCCATGAGTGCCGAAGCCGCGATACTGCGCGAGCGCCGCACCGATCTTCCCGGCGCCGACGATGACCACCGGCCACCGAGCGTCGAGCCCGAGGATCTCGCGCAACGAGGCGATGAGGTCCTTCACGCCATAGCCCAAGCCCCGCTTGCCGAAGGACCCGAAGAAGGAGAGGTCCTTCCGCACCTGCGCGGAGGTGGTGCCGCCAGCCCGAGCGAGCTCGCCGCTGGAGATGGTCTCATGTCCTTCACTGTCGAAGGCCTCCAGGAAGCGGAGGTACCCCGACAGGCGTCGGACGGTGGGTTCTGCGATGTGTTTCACCGGGGGGAGGGGTGCTTGTGAAATCCTTCACAAGCTACTGCCCCCGAGCACCGGGTCAATAGCGCGGGGCGTCACTAGCTTGTCCCGGTATGGAGCTCCACGCCCTCCCGTACGTCGTCGTCGATGTCGAGACCACCGGCGGCCAACCCGCCATGGGGGACCGCGTCACCGAGGTCGCGGCGGTGCAGGTGGAGCAGGGGCGGATCGCGCGGCTCTACCACTCGCTGGTGAACCCCGAGCGGCCGATCCCGCCCTATGTGGCGCGTCTCACCGGCATCAGTGATGCCATGGTCCGTGAGGCCCCGACCTTCGCCGAGATCGCCGGCGAGCTCGCCGCCCACCTCGCCGGCCGCATCTTCGTCGCCCACAACGCGCGCTTCGACCTCGGCTTCCTCGGCGCCGAGTTCGCGCGCGTCGCGCCGACCCCGCTCGACGAGCTCCTCGGCGGCTCCCTCTGCACGGTGCGTCTCGCCCGTCGCGTGCTCGGGCATCTCCCACGGCGGAACCTCGATGCGGTCTGTCATCACTACGGCGTGCGGATCGCCGACCGGCACCGCGCGGCGGGAGACGCTGAGGCGACCGCTCAGGTGCTCGTGCATCTGATGGATGACCTCTCGCGCCATGGGATCCACACCTGGGACGAGCTCGAGCGCTGGCTGAGTCGCGGGACCTCGCGGAGCAAGCGAGCCCGCGCCATCCCGGTGGCCTCTGATGGTGCCGACGGCGCCTGACTGCGTGGGTAGGTACCAGGTGCCAAATCTCAGATACCACACCGTTGGATGCGAAACCCCCGAATGTCTCTTTCTGACCGCTGATCCCTGACCCCAGATGCCTGCCCCTCTCCCTCTCCACGAATCCCGCCAGCTCGGTGACTGGCGGATCCACGCCCTCCAAGCGGGTGGCCAACGTCTCGACGGTGGGGCGATGTTCGGCGTCGTCCCCAAGCCGCTCTGGGAGCGCCGCATCCCCGCGGACGAGCGGAACCGCATCCCGCTCGGGATGCGCTGCCTCCTGATCGAGCACCCCGATGGTCTCGTGCTCATCGACACCGGGGTGGGGGACAAGGAGGATGCGAAGTTCCTCGACATCTACGGCATCGAGGCGACCGTCCCCGGGCATCGGACGATGTTAGCGGGGGCATTGGCCGCGGCGGGGTTCACCCCGGCGGACGTGACGGTCGTGATCAACACGCATCTGCATTTCGACCATGCCGGGGGGAACACCCAGCGCGTCACGCCGGCGGCCGTCGGGGCGCCGACCGCCGAGGCCCCCGACGCCGAGCCGACCTTCCCGAATGCCCGGTACCTCGTGCACGCCGGAGAGTTCGACTACGCGACCCATACGAACGAGCGGACCGCTGCGAGCTACTTCGCTCGGAACTGGGTGCCGGTGCGGCGCACGGGGCAGCTCGAGTTGGTTGATGGAAGCGCTGAGCTCCTGGCGGGCATCCGGATGCGGCCGACGCCGGGGCACACCCCCCATCACCAGTCGATCGTCCTGACCAGTGCCGGGGAGACCGCGATCTTCCTCGGGGACCTCTGTCCGACGGCGGCGCATGTCCCGCTCCCCTGGATCATGGGGTATGACGTGGAGCCGCTCCGGACCCTCGAGTCGAAGCGCGCGCTCTGGCGCGAGGCGGAGGCGGGCGAGTGGCTCATGGTCTTCGAGCATGATGCCACCACCCCTTGGGGGGTGCTGACGCGCGGGGAGAAGGGGTACGCGCTCCGGGCGCCTTGACCTAAGCCCGCGTCTGGCCTAGCTTTACCGGACAATTCAGATCAAGTGGGTGAGCGTCCGCTCGCCCCACCCTCTGGCCTTCGTCTCCTTGTGAGACGTCGTGCTGCAGGAGTCCCGAGGCACCCGACCCGTCCACGGCCCTGTGGAAGCGGGGTCGGTCTGTGACGCGGACTCCGACCAGCGGGGTTCGCGTCTTGTCGTTTCCGTCACCGGAGTCGTCGTATCCAGGACACCACCGCCAAGCGGGGCCCCCGCATCAATCGTCAGATCCGCATCTCCCCGGTCCGTGTGATCGGTGCCGACGGCGCGCAGCTCGGCGTGCTCGAGGTGGATGTGGCGTTGAACATGGCGGTCGAGGCCGGATTGGACCTCGTCGAGGTCGCCCCGATGGCGCGGCCTCCGGTGGTCCGGATCATGGACTACGGGAAGTACAAGTTCGAGATGGCCAAGCAGGCGCGGCAGGCCAAGAAGAAGCAGCATGTGATCTTGTTGAAGGAAGTGAAGTTCCGTCCGGGGATCGAGAAGCATGATTTCGACACGAAGGTGAATCATGCGCGCGCGTTCATCGCGGACGGCAACAAGGTGAAGGTGACGTTGATGTTCCGCGGTCGGCAGATCGCGCATCCGGAGCTGGGCATGGCGGTCGTCGACCGTGTGTCCCAGGCGATGGCGGATGTGGCGAAGATCGAGACCGCGGCGAAGCTCGAGGGGAAGGCCCTCACGATGATCCTCACGCCGAAATAGGACCCAGCGATGCCGAAGATGAAGACTCACAAGGGCGCCAAGAAGCGCTTCTCCGTCACGGGGAAGGGGAAGGTGCGCCGTCTGAAGGCCTACAAGAGCCACATCCTGACCAAGAAGACCGCCAAGCGGAAGCGCAATCTCCGTCGTCCGACCACGGTCGCGACGAACGGTGAGGCGAAGAACCTCAAGCGCCTGCTGCAGGCCTAAGGAGACCGAACCATGCCACGCGTCAAATCCAATGTCGTGCGCTTGAAGCGCAAGAAGCAGATCCTCAAGGCGGCCAAGGGCGCCTTCGGGGGGCGCAGCAAGCTCTGGAAGGCCGCGAAGGAGACCGTCGAGCGCGGGTGGGTCTACGCGTATCGGGATCGCAAGGCGAAGAAGCGTGACTTCCGGAAGCTCTGGATCATGCGCATCAACGCCGCGGCGCGCCTCAACGGGATGAGCTACAGCACCTTCATCTCGGGCGTCCAGCTCGCGGGGATCGAGGTGGATCGGAAGATCCTCGCCGATCTCGCGGTGAAGGATGCGGCGGCGTTCGCGCAGATCGCCGAGCAGGCGCAGGCGGCGCTCGCGAAGAAGTAAGGCGGCTGTGATGAGGAGCCGAGGGGGGGGGGGGGGGGGGGGCGCCCCCCCCCCTCGATTCGTTCCGCACTTTCCCTTGGTCCCGTTCCCTCGTCCCTCTCTCTCGTGACCCTCTCCGAATTCCTTGCAGCGGTCGAGCAGTTGGCCGCGGATGCGCCGGTGCAGATCGCGGCGGCCGCGACCCTCGATGAGTGGACCGCGGTGCGCACCGCCCTCGTGGGGCGGCAGGCGGGGCGCATCACCGACCTGATGACCGGGCTCGCGGCGCTCCCCAAGGAGGCGAAGCGCGAGGCGGGGCAGCGCGTCAATGCCGTGAAGGCGGGGATCGAGTCGGCGCTCGAGTCGCGTCGCGCGGAACTCGCGTCGGCGACGCAGGCGGCCGCGGCGCCGATGGATGGCTCGATGCCGTCGCGCGAACGGTGGCGCGGGGCGGTGCACCCCGTGTCGCAGGTGATCGACGAGGTCGTGGAGATCTTCCGTGAGCTCGGCTTCACCATCGCGCTCGGGCCCGAGGCCGAAGGGGCGTGGTACAACTTCGGGGCACTGAACTTCCCCGCGGAGCACCCCGCGATGGACATGCACGACACGCTGTATCTCGGTGCGGATCAGGTGCTCCGGACGCACACCTCGCCGGTACAGGTGCGGACCCTGCAGCAGTATCCCCCGCCGGTGCGCATCCTCGCGCCTGGCAACGTCTATCGCCGCGACTTCTTCGATCCCTCGCACGCGCCGATGTTCGCGCAGATCGAGGGGCTCGTCGTGGACGAAGGGGTGACCTTCGCCGACCTGAAGGCGACCCTCTCGCACTTCGCGCGCCGCTTCTTCGGCGCGGAGACCACGACGCGCTTCCGGCCAAGCTTCTTCCCCTTCACGGAGCCCAGCGCCGAGATGGATGTGCGGTGCGGGGTCTGCCGCGGCGCGGGATGCGGGGTCTGCAAGCAGTCGGGATGGATCGAGATCCTCGGCGCCGGCATGGTGCATCCCGCGGTGCTCGAGGCGGCGGGACTCGACAGTGAGCAGTACACCGGATGGGCCTTCGGGATGGGACCCGCGCGCACGGCGCTCTCGCGTCACGGGATCCCCGACATCCGCATCCTCTATGACTCGGACGTCCGCGTCCTCGATCAGTTCGTCTCATGAACGTCTCGCACGCCTGGCTCGCTCGCTTCGTCCCGCACGGTCGCTCGCCGGAGGCGATCCGTGATCTCCTCACCGCGCATGTCGCGACAGTCGAGGGGCTCGAGTCGCTGCGTCCGGATCTCGTCCGATTCGTCGTGGGACAGGTGGTCGCGAGCGAGAAGATCCCCGAGACCAAGCTCTCGTACAACAAGGTCGATGATGGGAGCGGGACGCTCCTCGAGGTGGTTTGCGGCGCACCGAATGTGACGGTCGGCGCGAAGTATCCCTTCGCGCGGACCGGGACGACGATGCCCGGTGGGCTTGTGATCGAGAAGCGGAAGATCCGTGGGTTCACCTCGAACGGGATGCTCTGCTCGGCGCGTGAGCTTGGGCTCGGTGAGGACCACGACGGGATCCTCACCCTCGAGACGGCAGCCGCACCGGGGACGCCCTTCCTTGACGTCTTCCCGACGGGAGACGTGCGGATCGTCGTCGATGTGTTGCCGAACCGTCCCGATCTCCTCTCGCACCGTGGCGTGGCGCGCGAGGTCGCGGCGCTCACCGGGGTCGCGCTCCAGATGCCGGAGGAGATCGCGGCACTTCCCGCACTCGACCACGCGGTCGTGCGCGGGGGGCCCGAGGGCGCAGCGGGTGGGATCACCGTGCGCATCGCGGACCGCGCCGACTGCCCGCAGTACGCGGCGGCGGTGATCGAGGGGGTCACGGTCGGACCGAGCCCGGCCTGGCTCCGTGCGGCGGTTGAGGCGGTGGGTGGTCGCTCGATCAACAACATCGTCGATGCGACGAATTACCTGTTGCACGGCTTCGGGCAGCCGGTCCATGCCTTCGATGCCGCACGACTCGGCGGTGCGACCCTCGAGGTCCGTCGGGCGCGCGCCGGTGAGACGCTGGTGACGCTCGATGGAGCCGCACGGACGCTCACTCCACAGATGCTCGTCATCGCGGACGGGTCGGCGCCGACCGCGCTCGCCGGGGTGATGGGGGGGCAGGGGAGCGAGGTCACCGATGCGACGACCCGCGTGGCGCTTGAGGTCGCGGAATTCGCACCGGCGGTGGTGCGTGCGACCCGCCGCGCCGTCGGGCTCTCCACCGATGCGAGCTATCGCTTCGAGCGGGGGGTCGATGGGGGTGCGCTGGAGGAGCTCCTGCGCATCGGGGCGGCGCTCCTCGCGCAGGTCGGCGGCGGCCGCGTGACGGGCCTCGTGCACATCGGCGAGGCCCCCGAGGCCCGCCCGGCGGTGACGGTGCGCCCCGAGCGCGTCGCGGCGGTGCTCGGCGATGCGGTGCCGGCGGCGGAGATCGCATCGTGGCTCACCAACGTCGGGTGCGCGGTGCGCGCGGAGGCGTCGGGCCCACTGACTGTGGTCCCGCCGTCGTGGCGACATGATATCCAGCGCGAAGTGGATTGCATCGAGGAGGTCGCGCGCCTCCGCGGTTTCGATCGTCTTCCCGATGCCTTACAGGGCGCGCGCCCCGGGACCGTCCCCGATCATCCCCTCTGGATCGCCTCCCGGCGGTTGCGTGACGCGCTGATCGCCGAGGGGGTGCATGAGGTGCGGCCGCTGCCGTTCGTGCGCGGCGAGGATGCGACGCATGTGCGCGTGCGGAATCCGCTCGCGGAGGACGAGCCGCATCTGCGGCGGTCGCTTCTGGAATCGCTCGCGCGCCGCGCGGAATACAACCTCACGCGCATGCAGGGGGATGTGCGCCTCTTCGAGGTCGGTGCCGTCTTCCGGCCAGCCGCGGAGGCCCTGCCGCACGAGGAGTATCGGGTGGCCGCGCTGGTCATGGGGGCGCGGCGCCCGGTGCACTTCTCCGAGCCGCAGCCCCCGGCGTACGACGCGTGGGACGCCAAGGCACTCGGCGAGCGGATGGCGGCGATCGCCTATCCCGGCGCGGTGATCGCCCTCCAGGCCCCCGCCCCCGCCGATGGCGCGCTCTGGGAGATCACGGCGGATGGATGCGCGGTCGGTGTGATCCGGCCGCTCGCGCTCGACGCGCCGGTCTGGGCGAAGCCCGCCTTCGGGATCGAACTCGTCCTCGGAGCGATGCCGAGCGCGCCGGTCGCGCCGCCGCGGGCGCACGCGCATGGTACCGCGGCCGCGCGCGAGCGGCAGGCGCCGGTACGCTTTCGTCCGCTCCCCACCACCCCAGCGGCGGAGTTCGACCTCGCGCTCCTCGTCCCCGATGCGGTCGAGGCCGCGGCGGTCGAGGGGGTGCTGCGTGAGGCAGGGGGGGCCCTCCTCGAGCGTTGCGTCCTCTTTGACGAATTCCGGGGGACCGGGGTGGCCGAGGGGTTCCGCTCGCTCGCGTGGCGCCTCACCTTCCGTCATCCGGAGCGGACCCTGAAGGAGAAGGAGATCGAGGGTCGCCGGCAGCAGCTCCTCTCAGCGGTGGAGACCCGACTCGATGTCCGACCCCGTGTCGCCTGACGTACCGGTCGCCGCAGCCTTCCGCGAGCTCGAACACCTCGTCCGCAACGTGGGCGAGGAGGTCGGGACCTTCCGGAAGCGGGCGCAGCAGGCGGAGGCGCGTCTCAAGGCGTTAGGGGCCGCGCCCGCGGGCGACACGAGTGCCGAGGAGCGGGTCGCGGCCCTCGAGGCGGAGAATGCGCGCCTGCAGGCGCGGCTCGCGCTCGCGACCCAGCGGACCAAGGCGATGCTCGAACGGGTGCGATTCCTGCGCCAGCAACATCTGCTCGGAGGGGAGTCATGACCATGCACTCGACGCGGGTCAGGATCGTGGGGGAGGAGTACACGATCCGGTCGACCGTCCCGCCCGAGCAGACCGAGGCGGTGGCCGCGCATGTGGACGCCGCGATCCGGAAGGTGCTCGAGAGTCCGACGATCACCGACCCCGGGAAGGCGGCGATCCTCGCCGCGATGGCGATCACCGACGAACTCTTCCGGGAGCGCGAAGCGCAGCGGGCGGTGGCCGAACGGATGCGGAGCCTGTCGGGGGAGCTTCGTCGGTGGCTCCCTCCGGGGAAGCGCGGGGAAGCGCTGTAGGCACTCCCCTCACGGCCAGTCCTGAGGCCGTCAGCCGGCCCTGACACTCGGGGTCGGAAGATCGTTTGCCATTTTTCGGATCGCGGGGTACCTTGGGAAGGTGAGCACTGGGCGCGAACGCCCGTAGGTCTTTGTGCCGCCGCGAGTTACCCCTCCCGTCCCGCGCCCTTCGTCGGCGCCCGACCGGTCGGCGACCACGCGGCCTGGTCCTGAGATCAGCGAGCTGCCGGCGCCTTCCTTTCTGATCTGCGGCGTTGGTCGGCCGCCTTGCTGATAGAGTGTCCAAATGATCCTTTCGTTGCCCCTCGTGCTGGGCATCGGTGCCGCATTGGTCGCGGCCCTCCCCGTC
>JBMTXT010000049.1:0-13465 GCA_049453775.1 Gemmatimonadaceae bacterium
GCGAACGGGATCATCACCGCGACGATCCGCACGACCTATACCAAGCCGGTCGCGACGCCGAAGGGCCCGATCACCGCGAGCCGAGCGATCGCGATGTTCGATTGCGCCAAGAAGCAGGTGGCCGTGAAGGAGAGCATCATCTGGCACGACGAACGGAAGGGGACCATCTACGAGAAGCGGGCCCCAACCCAACCCGGGTTCGGGCCCGCCTTCACCAGCAACTTCTCCGGCGTCGCGCTCGCGCATCTCTGCCAGGCGCCCCCCGCCTGACGGGCGCCCGTCAGCAGCGACTCACTTGGGGAAGGTGAGGAACCCCGCGAGGCGTGCGACCTCCTTGGCGTTCACGTACTTCCCGATCTCCTTGTCGAACTGCGCGCGCGAGGTCCAGGGGCGGTACTCCTTGAACTCGCGGAGCATGCGCGGGCCGAACCCCGGGATCGTCATCAGATCGGCATCGCTCGCCGTCGTCGGGTTCATCGGCACGAACACATACTGCTCGAGCCGCGCGACCTCGTCAGGCTTCACGTACTTCCCCATCTCGCGACGGAAGACGGCGAGATCCTTGTAGGGGCGGTACTCCAGGAACTCGCGGATCATGCGCGGCCCCATCCCCGGGACGAGCGCGATCTCCTCGCGCGTCGCCGCGTTCAGGTTGAGGTGCACCCAGAGGCGCGGATAGAGCTCGGCGCGTTGCGCGTCGCTCAGCTGTCCCTTGAGGAAGGCGTCGAGGGCGGCGGGGCCGCTGAAGGGGCGCGCCGCGACGAGCGCCTTGGCGAGCGCCGGGGTCATCCCGGGGAGCGCGGCGACCTCCGCCTCGGGGAGCGTGTTCGCATCCTTGGCGGTGACGGAGGCGCCGACCTGCGCCTGCGCGGTGAGCGCGACGGCGGCGAGGAGGAGGGTGGCGCGGGAGAAGGAGCGCAGCGTGATCATCGGGTCGTGTTCGTGGAAGAGAGAAGGGGGTGACGGTACGCGTACAACAGGCCGAGCAATCCGAACTGCACCAACGTGCCGGGGGCGAGGGAGGGGGCCTCCCCTCGGATGACCTCCATCCAGAGATCGAGGCCGAGGAGCGAGGGATCGAACTCCCGCTCCATCTCGTAATTCCCCGAGACGTGGAGATAGATCCCCACGGGGCCGGCGATGATGAGCAGCATCATCACCGCCTGGAAGACCCGGAGCGTCCGACGATCGTAGGCCCACCAGTGCCATCCCGTGACGACGATCGTCGCCGTCAGGAGGCCGAAGGGGATCATCTGCGTCTGGTCTTCGTAGTGCTCCAAGAGCACCAGCTCGCCGACCAGTCCCACCGCCCCGATCAGGAGGAGCACCAGAAGACCGCGGCGCAGGAGTGAGGAGGCGTCGGAAGGCATGGGGGAGGGCGGGGCGGAGGAGCGGCTCGCCAACCACATGTACGCCGCATTACCGTTAATTGTTACCTGTCAGGCCCCCCTCCGCCACATTGGAAGGGCCTACCTCACCGACCGACGACCCCCTACCGGAGGCGCCCATGCCCAAGCTTCCCGTACTCGCCGATCATGAGATCGACCGCCGTCTTGCGACCCTCTCCGAGTGGATGCGCCAGGGCGATGCGATCACCCGCACCTTCCTTTTCGATGGCTTTCCTGAGGCCACGGCCTTCGTGCAGCGGCTCGTGGAACCCGCCGAGGCGATGAACCACCATCCCGATGTCGATGTGCGGTACAACCAGGTGATCATCACGCTCTCCACGCACGATAGCGGGGGGCTGACGGAGCACGACTTCACGCTGGCAGAGCGCATCGACGGGTTGGTTGGGTGACGGGGCGCCGCGGCGCCGCGAGCGCCGACCTCCTCGCGACGCTGGAGACGCGGTTCTTGGCGCATCCCGATCGTCATCGTGGTGTCGAGTGGTCGGCGGTCCGTGCGCGCCTCGCGGCGCATCCCGCGGCGCTGCAGACACTCGCGGCCATGGAGGCGAGTGGGGGGGAGCCTGACCTGACCGCCTGCGATCCGTCGACCGGCGTGCTCACCTTCACCGACTGTGCCGCGGAGAGCCCGCTCGGACGTCGAAGTCTCTGCTATGACCGCGCGGCGCTCGATGCCCGGAAGGAAGCGAAGCCGGCTGGGAGTGCGGTCGAGGCCGCCGCGGCGATGGGCGCCGAACTCCTCGACGAGGCGCAGTACCGCGCACTCCAACACCTCGGTGCGTTCGATCTGAAGACCTCGAGTTGGATCGCGACGCCGTCCGCGATCCGCACGAAGGGAGGGGCGCTCTTCTGTGATCGCCGATACGGACAGGTCTTCACCTACCACAACGGGGCGCAGTCGTACTACGCCGCGCGCGGGTTCCGAGTGCAGGTCCAGGTGTAGCGCCCGGCGCTCACCCCTTCTTGACCGTCACGCTCCCATTCACGGTCGACGCCTTGAGCGTCGGCCCGCCCTTCCCCATCGTCGCCTTCACGCGGCGCCGCGAGATCGTCCCATCGAGCGTCACCGGATGTTCGGTGGTGATCCGTCCATTGACCGTGGAGAGATCGAGCTCCGCTCCTGTCCCCTCCGGGACGGTGACGGTGATGCTGCCGTTCACCGATTTATACCCGACCCCATCGCCCACCATGGCACCCTGCGCCGTGATGGAGCCGTTCACCGTGGAGGCGTTGACGCGCCCCTTGAGCGACCGGGCCGTGATGCTCCCGTTCACGGTCGCCGCCTCCACATCCCCGCCGATCTCGGTGAGGGCGACGGACCCGTTGACGGTGGAGGCGGTCACCTTCGCATCGGCCGGGACCTTCACGACGAGTTCCACGGCGATGTCGGTCCCGCGTCGGTTCGATCCCCCGCGGTAGCTCGTCTCATCACACCGCGCGTCCGGCCCCCAGAGGGCACAGACGAGGACGTCACCGTTCCCGGTGCCAGCCATCCGCGCCTCGATCCGTACCGCGTCGGGATCGCCTCGGCGCACCTTCTTGGTGGCGACGACCTCGACGGTCCGACCGGTCCCCGGGGTCACCCGGATGGTGCCGTTCAGATTGCGAACGAAGACGGTCCGCCCCGCACCCAGGGTGCCATTCCACTGCCACGTGGTGGTGGATTGCGCGCCCATCCGCGGGGCCCCGGCGGCCAGCACGGCAAGAGCGAGGAGGGCGAGGGTGAGACGGGTGCGCATGGGACGACTCCGAGGTGATGGACGCTTACTGCCGGGCCGTACGTCGGTCCGCCCGCTCAGGTTTCAGCGGGGCCCGATGGGTCACCGCCCGCTCCGTCCAATGTGCGGACCATCCGGCGCACATCGTCGTACGTCATGAGCCAGTGATCGGGTGCGGTGGGCGCCAGCGCCTCGCGCGCATTCGGCCCCCAGAGCGCCGCCGCCGTCTGCACCCCCGCCGCCCGACCGGCATGCATGTCGTGCGTCGAGTCCCCGATGAAGACCGCGCGCGCGGGGGTGGGCTCCGCGAGCGCGTGCAGGGCAAAGCGCACCGGCTCGGGATCGGGCTTGTGCCGCATGGTCGCATCGATCCCGACCACGACTTGGAAGCACCCCTCCACGCCGATGAGCGCGAGGGAGCGCCGCGCCCCGACCTCGAGCTTGGAGGTGACGATCCCCAACGCATGGCCCTCGGCGTGCAGCGCGTGGATCGTCTCCACCGCCCCCGGATACGCCGTGGTCATCGCGTCGTGATGCGCCCGCTGGAAGGTGCGATACCGGTCGCGGATCAGGTCGAGATCCTGCGCGTCCGCGCTCCAGGGGCGGAGGATGTCGTCGAGCGGTCGACCGATCCCCGCGACCCACTCCGCCTCGGTGGGGCGATGCGTCCGCCCCGCGAAGGCGTGCTCCATCGAGGCGGTGAGGAGCGCGATCGAGTCGACGATCGTCCCGTCGAGGTCGAAGAGGACGGTGAGCGGGCGCGTCGCGCTCACGTCGAACCGGTCGCGGCGGGGGTCGCGGTCGTCGCCGGACGCTCCGTGCGCGCGAGGATCACCGCCGCCGTCAGGTGCCCGGTCACATTCGTGGTCGTGCGGAACATGTCGGGGATCGTGTCGGCGCCGAGGAGGATCCCGATCCCCTCGACGGGGATCCCCGCCGCCATCAGCACGGGGACCATCACGAGGATCGAGCCGCCCGGGATTCCCGGCACGGAGAACGAGGTCACCACCGAGGTGAGCGCGATCGTCAGGAGCTGTGCCAGATCGAGATCCACGCCGTAGAGCCGCGCGATGAAGAGGACACCGACCGTCTGGCCGATCCCCGCGCCGGCGCGGAACATCGTCGAGGCGAGCGGGATGAGGAAGTTCCCGATCGTCGGGGGGAGCTGCAGTCGATCCCGCACCGCTTCGAGCATCGCGGGCAGCGCGGCCAAGGACGATCGTGAGCTGAAGGCGATCGTTTGGGCCGGGAGCGCGGCGCGCGCGAACGCCCGGAGCGGGGTCCGCCCCCACACCACGGCCGCGGGATAGAGCACCCCCCCCATGAAGACCACGCAGATCGCCGAGACCAGACCGATATAGCCCGCGAGGGCGGCGAGTGCGCTCACCCCCACCTTCGCGGCGAGCCCGACCGTCAGCGCGAAGACGCCGAGCGGCGCGAACCGCAGGATCGCCCGCACCAGGGTGAGCGAGGCCTCCATCACCCCATCGAGCACCTGGATCACCGGACGCCGCCGCGCCTCCGGGACCTGCAGCAGCGCGATCGCGAAGGCAACGGAGGCGAGGATCAACGGGAGCATCGCTCCGTCGGCGGCGGCCTTGATGGGATTCGGCGGCACCAACGCCACCACCCACTCGGCGAAGCTCGGCACCGCCTTGGCCCCCTCGGCGGCCTGCGCCCCGGCACTCGCGGCGCTCGCCTGCATCGCCGCCACCGCCGCCGGATCGAGCGGGAGCTGCCCGAGCAGGGGAGAGCCGACGAGCACGCCCACGCCGGAGGCCGCGGCCAGCACGACCACGAAGAGGAGGATCGCCCGCGCCCCGATCCGCCCGACCGTCTTGGGGTCGGGGGCCGAGGTGACCCCGACGATCAGGCTCGAGACGACGAGAGGGATCACCGTCATCCGGATCGCGTTGATGAAGAGCGTCCCGATCGGTTCGAGCCCCCGAAGCACCGTGGCGCCTGGCCCCGTCTCCACCCCGGCAAGGGGGAGGCCGAGGCCAAAGCCGAAGGCGAGGGCGAGGAGGACCTGGAGGGTGAGCGACATCCCGGGAAAGATGGCGCCTCGGGCGCGCCTCGGATACATATCGGGGATGCCAAGCCGACCCCCTCTCGCCCTGTCTCAGGCCATGCGCGCACTCGTCGCCCTCTCCGCCCTCCTCATCACCGCCGCCCCCCTCGTCGCGCAGCAGGCCCCCGCGCAGCCCGCGGGGCCCCGTGCCAGCACCACCGACCCCCGGGCCTCGCTCAAGGCGGGGTTCATGGATGCGGGCATCGCCATCCGGAACATGGAGCTCGTCTCCACGACCCCGCGGCCGGCGAGCTTCACCAACCCGGCGAACCCGGGCGACTTCGGCTTCGTCAACTCCGACCTCGCCTTCCACAAGGACTACGTCTTCCAGGGCGGCTACTACGGCGTCCAGATCTGGGACGTCGCCGACCCCAAGGCGCCCAAGCTCGTGACCGCGATGGCCTGCCCCGGCGGACAGGGCGACGTCTCGGTACACGGCAACCTCATGTTCATGTCGGTCGAGGAGACCCGCGGGCGCATCGACTGTGGGACGCAGGGGGCGCGCGACTCCGTCAGCACCGAGCGCTTCCGCGGGGTGCGCATCTTCGACATCAGCGACATCACCACGCCGGTCCAGGTCGCCGCGGTGCAGACCTGCCGCGGCTCGCACACGCACTCGCTCCTCGTCAGCCCGCGGGACAAGCAGAACGTCTATGTCTACGTCTCGGGGACGAGCCCCTCGCGTTCCCCCTCAGAGCTCGCCGGCTGTGATCCCCGGGAGACCTCGGCCACCACGTCCTACTTTCGCATCGACGTGATCAAGGTCCCGCTCGCCAATCCGTCGCAGGCCAAGGTCGTGAACTCGCCCCGCGTCTTCGCCGATGCGGCGGGGAACATGGCGGGGCTCTGGAAGGGTGGGAAGCTCAACGACTCCGCGCAGATGACCGCCGAGACCGATCAGTGCCACGACATCACGATCTACGCCGAGCTCGATCTCGCTGCGGGCGCCTGCTCGGGGAACGGCATCCTCCTCGACATCAAGGATCCCGCCAACCCGAAGCGCGTCGCCGAGGTGAGCGATCCGAACTTCGCCTACTGGCACTCGGCGACCTTCAACAACGACGGCTCGACCGTCCTCTTCACCGACGAGTGGGGGGGCGGGACTTCGCCGCGCTGCCGTGCGACGGACAACCTCCTGTGGGGCGGGAACGCATACTACCGCCTCGATCGGAAGACCAAGAAGTTGACCCCCGCCGGCTACTTCAAGATCCCGGCGGCGCAGACGGCGCAGGAGAACTGCGTCGCGCACAACGGGTCGATCATCCCGGTGCCGGGGCGCGATCTCTTCGTCCAGTCCTGGTACCAGGGCGGGATCTCGGTGACCGACTTCACCGACCCGGACAACGTGCGCGAGATCGCGTACTTCGACCGCGGCCCGCTGAACGGCGAGCGCCTCGTCCTCTCGGGGCAGTGGTCCACCTACTGGCACAATGGCCGCATCTATGGCTCCGAGATCGCGCGCGGGCTCGACATCCTCGAACTCACGCCGAGCGGCGAGCTGACGCAGAACGAGATCGACGCCGCGAAGCTCGCGCGCGTGGAGACGTTCAACCCACAGGATCAGCGGAAGGTGAGCTGGCCCGCCGCCTTCCCGGTCGCGAAGGCGTATGTCGATCAGCTCGTGCGGTGGGGTGGGCTGCCGGCGGCGCGGCTCGAGACGGTCACCAAGCAGCTCGCCGATGCGGAGGCCGCGTCCGGTGCGGCGCGCCGGAGCGCGCTGACTACGCTCGCCAAGGCGCTTGAGCAGGATGCCCGCACCGCCACCGATGCGACGCGCGTGAAGGCGCTCGCCGAGGTGGTCGGGAAGCTCGCGGCCGCGCGCTGATCCCTCCCACCCGTCCATACGAGAGCGAACGACGATGACGATCAAGTCCGGTGCCCAGATGATCGCGGAGGCGAAGACCCGCATCCGCGAGGTGAGCGTGCAGCAGGTGCAGCAGTTGATCGCTGGGGCCGAGGCCCCGGTGGTCCTCGACTGCCGCGAGCCGAATGAGACGAACCTCGGGCGGATCCCCGGGGCGGTGGTGATCCCGCGCGGGACCCTCGAGACGAAGATCGAAGCGGTGGTCCCGCGCGAACAGGCGCTCATCATCTACTGCGCCGGTGGGAACCGCTCGGCGCTCGCCGCCGATACGCTCCAGCAGATGGGCTACACCAACGTCGCCTCGATGGCCGGTGGATGGGGCGCCTGGGTGGCCGCGGGCGGCACGGTCGAGGGGTGAGGTGACCGGGGCGACGATGCATCCCTTCGTCGCCCGTGTGTCGCGTGCGCTCGAGGCGCGCGAGGCCCGGCGCGCCGAGCGAGATGTTCCCTACGGCGAGGCGGCGGTCGCGGTGATCCTGCGGCCGTCGGCCAGCGCGGGCGCCGACCTCCTCCTCATCCGGCGCGCCGAGCGCGCGGGAGACCCCTGGAGTGGACAGATCGGCTTGCCCGGCGGGCGGATCGATCCCATCGATCCTTCACTCGAAGCGACGGCGATCCGCGAGACGTACGAGGAGGTCGGGATCGACCTCGCGCGCGCCGGCGAGATCCTCGGTCCACTCGATGAGCTCCGCCCCCGCACCCCGCATCTCCCGCCGATCATCGTGCGCCCCTTCGTCGCCGTGTTGCATGAGGAGGTCGTCCTCCGACCGAATCGCGAGGTGGCCGAGGCGCGATGGGTTGCACTCGCGTCGCTGTTCGCGCCAGATGCGCGGGTGCGGACGAGCGTCGCGGTTCGCGGTGCGACCTTTCAGGTCGAGGCCTTTCAGCATGAGGAGCTCATCGTGTGGGGGATGACCGAACGGATCCTCGCGGGCTTCGCCGAGGTGATCGGTCGATGACATCATCATCGACCGCTGGGATGCCGCGCCTCGCGCACCGGGTCGGGTCGCGTGAGCTCTGGCGTGGGCTCGGGATCACGATCGCGCTCTTCGCGCTGGCGTGGGTGGTGGATCGCGAGGTCTATCAGCGGGTCGCGCTCCCCACGGTGTACGACACGGATTGGGGGCGGCTCCTCCGCATCATCGGCTTCCTGCCCACCTGGATCGCGCTCGCGGTGGGGATCGCCCTCGCGGAGGGAGGGGCGCCGGCCGACCGTCCGCGGGCGCGCCGTCGGGGCTGGCTCCTCTTCTGGGGCGCCGCCGGTTCGGGGATCGCCGCCGAGCTCCTCAAGCTCACGTTGCGTCGCGAGCGTCCCGGTCCGCACGACGGACTCCATGTCTTCCGCGACTTCGCCGAACGCACCTTCAGCTCGGCGGGACTCGCCTTGCCGAGTTCGCACACGATGGTCGCCTTCGGCGGGGCGGCGATGCTCGCGCGGCTCTATCCACGGGCGCGCTGGGTGGGGTACACCCTCGCCGCCGGCTGCGGGATCTCTCGCGTCCTCCATCGTGCGCACTTTTTGAGCGATGTCGTGCTCGCCGCCGGCGCCGGTTGGCTCGTCGCAGCGCTGATCGCGGCGCGGTGGGGGACCGCCGAGTGACGCCGCGGGGACGATCCGCGGAGCCTGCGGCCCCGCTGACCCGCCAAGCCGAGGATTATCTCAAGGCCATCTATGCCTTAGAGCTCGGCGGGATGCCCGCTGGGACCAATGACATCGCTGGCCGGCTCGGGATCGCGGCGCCGAGTGTGAGCGGGATGCTGCGTCGGATGTCGCGCCTCGGGTTGGTGAGCGTGCAGCGGTACAAGGGGGCCCGGCTCACCGCGGCGGGGCGTCGGGCCGCGCTCGCCCTGGTCCGGCGGCACCGGATCCTCGAGACCTACCTCGTGGAGCGGCTCGGCTTCGAGGGGGAGGCCGTGCATGCGGAGGCGGAACGCCTCGAGCACGCCGCGAGCGATGCGCTGATCGCGCGGATGGCCACGGCCCTCGGCGATCCCGCCCACGACCCCCACGGGGCTCCGATCCCCAAGGCGCGGCGCGGGAACCGCTGACCCCCACTCCGGCATTCAGGAGGCATAGCCCTCCTGGCTCATCGTCACCTCCCTGCTGGAGTCACACCGTCATGAAGCGTTGGATGCTCGCCCTCGTCGCGATCCCGGCCCTCACCGCCGCCGTCATCGCCCCCAAGCAGTACGTCCGTGATCAGGCGCACTCGCAGCTCAACTTCGTCGCCGAGTCACGGATGCTCGACGCGCACGGCACGTTCGATAAGTGGGACGCCGATATCTCGCTCGATCCCGCCAACTGGGGCGCCTCCTCGGTCGTGATCACGATCGACACCCGCACGATCAACACCCGCATTGAGCGGCGGGACGCGCACCTCAAGAGCCCGGACTTCTTCGCCGCCGATTCCTTCCCGACCGCGACCTTCACGTCGACGATCGTGAACAAGGTCGGGGAGGATCGCCTGAACATCACCGGTGACCTCACGATCCGTGGGAAGACCAAGCGCGTGACGCTCCCGACCCGCCTCGTCTTCTTCGATGCCGCCCGCAGCGTGGGCCGCGTGAAGGGGGAGACGGTGATCAACCGGAAGGACTACGGGATCAACTTCGACTCGAACATGAACCCGATCAGCGACGAGGTGAAGATCCAGTTCGACGTCGCCTTCACCGAGAAGAAGTAAGGCGAGCGACCGGTACGACGTCGCGCATCCCCCCATGCGCGCGCGGCGGCGGTGGTGGTGCACCCTGACCGGGATCGTGATCCTCACGGTCCCGGTTCTGCACGTCCAGGGGCAGGGACTGCGCACCATCGCGATCGACGAACGCCTCGCCACGGCATCAGGGCTCGCGGTCGGTGATTCGGTCCGCCTCGCGCCGATGGCGAGCGCGCCGTCCGGGCCGTGGGTACGGATCGGGGCGATCACCCGCCGCAGCGCCGACCCGAGTGAGATCGCCCGCAGTGAGTACCGGGTCCGCCTCCATCTCGACCAGCTCCAGAGCCTCACCGGGGTCGGGGACCGCATCGGGCGCTTCGCGGTACTGACGCGGGATGGCGCGGCGGAGGGGGCGCGCGTCGCGGGTGGCGTCGCCTCCCCCGATGCCGTCAGCGAGGCCATCAATGCCATGGCCTTCGGCTTCCGCGCCTATCCCGCCGCCGAGGTCGCCATCGAGACCTCCGCGACCTTCCGCGTGGTGAATCGCTTCCATCGGGCCATCGGGATCATCACGATCGTCGCGAGCGCGATCTTCCTCCTCTGCATCACGCTCCTCAAGGTTGACGAGCGCCGCCGCGAGGTCGGGGCACTGCGGCTCCTCGGCCTCTCCCGGGCGACCGTCGTGCGCTCGGTGATGCTCGAGGCCTCGCTCATCGCCCTCCTCGGGAGTGCGCTCGGCGCTGGGTTCGGGGCCGCCGCCTCGGCGATCGTGAACTGGTACTACCAAGGGGTGTACGCGACCCCGCTGAAGTTCGCGCTCGTCACTCCGGGGATCGTCGCGATCGCCGTCACCCTCTCCCTCCTCCTCGGGATCGCGAGCGGGTATCTCGCCGCACAGCGCCTCGTGCGCACTGCCCCCCTCGAGCTCGTCGGCCGATGATCACGCGACTCGCGCTCGCCTCGCTCACCCGTCGCCGCGGCCGCACCGCGCTCACCATCGCCGGCGTCGCGGTCGCCACGGCGATGCTCCTCGACATGGTGATGCTCGGGTCCGGGATGCGGGAGAGCTTCCGGGGCTTCATCGAGCAACAGGGCTTCCAGCTCCGGCTCACCCCGCGTGGGACGATGCCGTTCGACTCTGAGGCGACGGTCGGCGGCGCGCAGGCGCTCGTTGCGCGGATCGGTGAGGATCCCGAGGTCGTCGCCGTCGCGCCGGTGCTCGGGGCCAAGCTCTTCACCCCCGTCGCCGATTCGGTCATCCCCGCCTTCCTCCTCGGGATCGATCCCGCGGTGCAGGGGGACTATGTGCTCGCCGAGGGTCGGGACAGCGCCGCCCCAGAGGAGATGGTGGTGAATGGCGCCTGGCTCGCGGCCACCGGGGTCACCCTCGGCGATACGATCCGCGTCGCCTCGGGCTACGACGCGCAGCTCCGACGCTTCGCCGGCGAGCGCACCGTGCGCGTGGTCGGGCGCGGGCGCTTCGTGATGCTCGCGGGGGGGGAGAAGGTCGCTGCCCTCCCGATCGCGACGGTGCAGGGGATGGGGGGAGAGGATCTGCGGGATCGGCTCTCGGTCGTCCTTGTGGCGACACGCCCGGGCGCCGATGTGGAGGCGATCGGGCGGCGGATCGAGGCGAATGATGCGCGCCTCAGCGCCCTCTCGACCGAGGCGGCGCTCCGCTTCGTCGACGAGCGGCTCAGCTACTTCCGACAACTCGCCTTCATCTTGGCCTCCGTCTCGCTGATCACGGGCTTCCTCCTCGTCACCACGCTTGTGACCGTCTCGGTGAACGAGCGGATCGGGGAGATCGCCGTGATGCGCGCGATCGGGGTCGCACGCGCGCGCATCGTCCTGCAGGTGATGCTCGAGGGGCTCGTCCTCTCGGTCATCGGAGCGGTCCTGGGCCTCGGGCTCGGCCTGGTCACGGCGCAGTGGCTGAACGGGATCCTCTCGGCCTTTCCAGGTCTCCCCGCCGCGTTCGACTTCTTTCTCTTCGAGCCCTCAGCGGCCGTGCGCTCCCTCGGGCTCATCATCCTCTGTGGGATCGGCGCCGGGCTTTGGCCCGCTTGGCGCGCGACCACGCTCTCTATCGCCCAGACCCTCCGTGAGGAGGCGGTCGCATGATCTCTGGCTCTCGTATCCCTGGCGCCACCGCAGCCGCCGCTCCCGTCCTCGCGGCGCGCGATCTTCGGCGCGCCTATCTCGTCGCCGGGGCGCCGGTCGAGGCGGTGCGCGGGCTCTCGCTCGAGGTCCAGACGGGAGAGTGGGTGGCGATCGTCGGGCCCTCTGGGTGTGGGAAGTCGACGCTGCTCAATCTCCTTGGCGCGATCGACCGCCCGACGAGCGGACAACTCCTGATCCGAGGGCGCGATGTGGCGAAGATGGACGACGCCGAAGCGACACGCTTCCGACTCACCGGGATCGGTTTCGTCTTCCAGCGCTTCTATCTCATGCCGACTCTCTCGGCGGCGGAGAATGTCGAGCTCCCGATGGCGGAGGCTAAGGTCCCGCGCACGGCGCGTGAGGCGCGGGCGCGCGAGCTGCTGACCTATGTGGGACTGGGGGCGCGCACCGATCATCGCCCCTTCCAACTCTCCGGCGGGGAGCAGCAACGCGTCGCCGTCGCGCGGGCGCTCGCGAATCGACCGGCCCTCCTCTTGGCTGATGAGCCCACCGGCGAGCTTGATGCGCGCACGGGGGAAGAGATGATTGCCCTCTTCGATCGGCTCAATCGCGATGGCACGACGATCGTCACGGTGACGCACGACGAGGAGCTCGCACAGGCGGCGCGGCGCGTGATCCATATGCGCGACGGGGTGATCGTCGACGACCAGGTGCGGCGGCCGGTGGAACCCGGGCCGCGCTCCGCGTAACACCCGATGCTCCTCCGTCTCGCCTTCCGCGGCCTGCTTGACCGCCCCTGGCGCTCCGCCTTCCTCCTCGCCGGGTTCGCGCTCGGCGTCGGGGTGATGATCACCCTGCTCGCGATCGGGGAGGCGATGGTCGTGCAGTCGAAGGACGAGAAGCTCGTCGGGGGCGGGGATGTCACGGTGCTCCCCGAGGGGATCGACCTCGAGGTGATGAAGACCGGCGGGGTCGGGGGGATGTTCGCCTCGATCGCGAACGCCCGCTTTGTCTATCGGCAGCTCCTGGCCTCCCCGCGCTTCGCCGATCGGATCACGGTGGTCGCGCCGCAGACCGATGGTGCGCTCCTCTATCTGCGGACCGCCGATGGGATCGACCATCCCGTGCGGGCGCTTGGTGAGATCCCCTCCGCCTCACGTGCGGTCGGTGCGGCACCGACCCTCCTCGCCGGCGTCTGGGAGGACGATGACGGGGATCGGCGCTGGCAGCGGCCGACGGTGGCGGAGCTCCGGCACGAGATCGATCGATTCCATCACACCCCGGCGGCGATCATCCCTGAGGAACGCCCGACCTGGGGGGAGTGGCATTACTTCAACGTCCTCTCGGAGGATGCGAAGCGCTGGGCCTTCCTGACCCTCGCCGTCGGAGGGGATATCCCGAACGGCGAGTGGGGCGGGCAGGTGCAACTCACGCTCCATGATCAGGGGCGTCCCCCGCGGCGCTTCACGCAGTTCGTCCCCTCCTCGCGAATCGCGCTCGATACCACACGCGCCGATCTCGCGCTTGGGTCCAACACCGTCACCGTGCTTCCCGACGGGCGCTATGAGGTTCGCGCCCGCGCCCGTGAGGAAGGCACGGGCGTCGAGGCGACGGTGGCGTTCACC
>JBMTXT010000050.1:0-13327 GCA_049453775.1 Gemmatimonadaceae bacterium
ACTGCGAGAGCTGCGACGAGCCGAAGAAGGCCTGGATCACCGCCGAGACGGTGCGGGCGTTCACGAGGTCGTCGAGCGAGATCTTCTCGCTGTCCTGATTGATGCTCATCCGCTCCTTGACCAACCGCGCCATGCGCGAGAGGCCGACGGAGAATTGGTTGGCGATGAGCTCGCCGACCGAGCGGATGCGCCGATTGCCGAGGTGGTCGATGTCGTCCACGTACCCACGGCCCTCATGGAGCTCGACGAGGTAGCGGATGATGGCGACGAAGTCCTCGGTGGTGAGGACGGTGTGGTTCGCCGGCGTGGTGAGGCGCAGGCGCTGGTTGATCTTATAGCGGCCCACGCGGCCAAGGTCGTAGCGCTTCGGGCTGAAGAAGAGCCGCTCGAGGGCCTGCTTCGCCGTCTCCTTGTTCGGGGCATCGCCCGGCCGGAGGAGCGAGTAGATCTGCTTGAGCGCCTCGTCGTTGGACTTGGTGGGGTCCTTGGCGAGGGTGTTCTTGATCAGCATGCTCTCCGCACGACCCGAGGCCACGAAGCAGGAGACCTGCGCGACCTCCGCCTTCCGAAGGCGCTTGACGAGCGTGACGTTGAGCGCCTGGCCGATCTCGGCGAGGATCTCGCCGGTGGTCGGGTCGACGACGTCCATCGCGAGGGTCCGCGGCTGCGGCCGATCGTCGCTCTCGAACGCGGTGAGCTCGTCGCGGAGGTCGACGCTCTGATACGAGGCGAAGACCTTGATCTTGTCGATCTTCTGCCGCCGGAGGCGATTGAACACCTCCTCGGTCAGCTCGTCCCCTTCCTTCACGAGGAGGTTGGACTCGGCGCGCTCGCGCTCGGCGCGGGCCTTCTTGGTCTTGGCCTTCGGCGCGTCTTCCGCCGTGGCCTCGCCCGGGAGCTCGACGGCCTCGGCGATGATCGCGCCGATGACCTCGCGGTCCCGCCCTTCCTTGCGCTTCGTGAGATCGAGCTCACGCACGCCGAAGAAGAGGCGGTAGATGTCGGCATTGGTCCCGTAGCCGAGGGCGCGGAGGAGCGCCGTGGCCGGGAACTTCTTCTTCTTATCGATGTGGACGTAGACGACGTCGTGGATGTCGACGGTGAACTCGACCCACGAGCCGCGGAACGGGATGATGCGCGAGGAGATGAGGCGCTGCCCGTTCGGGTGCGTCGCCTCCTCGAAGACCACGCCCGGCGAGCGATGGAGCTGGCTGACGATGACGCGCTCGGCGCCATTGATCACGAAGGTCCCGAGCCCGGTGAGCAGCGGCAGCTCGCCGAGATAGACCTCCTTCTCGATCTGGTTCTTGACCCGCTTGGTCTTCTCGTCGGCCGGGTTCACCTCGAACACGGTGAGGACGAGGGTCGCCTTGAGGGGCGCCGAGTAGGTCATGTCGCGCTCGATGCACTCCTCGACCGAGTACTTCGGCTCGCCGAGGGTGTAGCGCTTGAAGTCCAGCGAGAAGTTCTCGTGGACGTCGGTGATCGGGAACAGGTCCTTGAAGACCCGCTCGAGCCCCACGTCCTCGCGGTCGTGGGCGGCGGCGTCGAGTTGGAGGAGCGACTCGAACGCACGGGTCTGGATGTCGAGCAGGTGCGGCATCTGCATGCCGTGCTCGCGCTTACCGAACGAGATCTGCGTGATCATAATGTGCCTCGGGCCGGGCCCGGGTACAGGCCGAAACCGCCTCACCCCCGGTCGGAGGACCCGACCGGAGGGAGGCGAACGAACTTCAGGAGTCCTGCAGCTGCCGCACGGGGGCGTGCGAGCTTACTTGATCTCGACGACCGCGCCCTCGGCCTCCAGCTTGGCCTTGACGGCGTCGGCGTCGGCCTTCGACACGCCCGTCTTGAGGGTCTGCGGCGCGCCGTCGACCATGTCCTTCGCCTCCTTGAGGCCGAGGCCGGTGAGCTCGCGGACCACCTTGATGACCTGGATCTTCTTGCCGCCGGCGTCCTTGAGGATGACGTCGAACTCGGTCTTCTCTTCCGCGGCCGCGGCACCACCACCGCCACCCGCCGGCGCGCCCGCGGCGACGGCCGCGATGGTCACGTTGAACTTCGTCTTGAAAGCCTCGATGAGCTCGGTGAGCTCGATGACCGACATCCCGCCGATCGCGTCGAGGATCTCGTCCTTGCTCAGAGTCGTGTTCGCCATGGTACCGATTCTCCTTGGTGTATAGTCCCCCAGGACATCCTGGGGCTGGTGATTCAGGCCGAAGCCTGGGGGATTAGTTCGAACCTTCGAGCTGCGTCTTCTTGGCCTCGAGGGCGAGGGCGAACATCATCAGCACGCTGTTGAACGTGCCGACGAGGATCGACAGCGCCTCGTCGCGGGTCGGGAGGGAGGCCAGCTTCTTGACCATCGCCTCATCGATCACCGCCCCTTCGTAGAGCCCGCCCTTCACCGCCGGCCTCTGGTCGTTCTCCTTGGCGAAGTCGGAGAGGAGCTTGGCGGCGGTGATGGGGTCCTTCGTCACCACGACGCCCGTCGGACCGCGGAGCGTCTGCCCCGTGAGCCCGGCCTCGTTCACCGCCCGCAGCGCGAGGGTGTTCTTGATCACGACGTATTCCACGCCCGCCTTCTTGAAGCGGCGGCGCAGCTCCGTCATGCGCTTCACGTTGAGGCCCGTGAAGTCGGTGTAAAAGACCCCGTCGGCACCGGACAGCTTGGCCTTCAGGTCGGCGACCAGCTGCTCCTTCTCGGATCGCTTCATCGTCGGTTACCGGTAGGGGGTGGTGTCGATCCGCACGCCGGGGCCCATGGAGCTGGACACCGCGACGGTCCTGACGTAGACGCCCTTCGCCGCAGAGGGCTTGGAGCGGATGATCTGGTCCATGAAGGCGGCGAAGTTCGACTCGAGCGCCTCGACGCCGAACGAGACCTTGCCGATGGCGGCCTGGACGTTGCCTGCCTTGTCGACGCGGAACTCGATCTTCCCGGCCTTCGACTCCTTGACCGCACGCCCGACATCGAAGGTCACCGTGCCGGCCTTCGGGTTGGGCATGAGGCCGCGGGGGCCGAGGACGCGTCCGAGCTGACCGACCTGGCCCATCTGGTCCGGGGTCGCGATCATGACGTCGAAATCGGTCCAGCCGTCCTTCACCTTCTGGATGTACTCCGCGCCGACGAAATCGGCGCCCGCCGCCGTGGCCTCGTTCGCCTTCTCACCGACGGCGATGACGAGGACGCGCACCGTCTTGCCGGTGCCCGCGGGGAGGACGACGGTGCCGCGCACGACCTGGTCGGCGTGGCGCGGGTCGACGCCGAGGCGGACCGCCACCTCGACCGACTCGTCGAACTTCGCGAAGGCCGCCGACTTGACGAGCTCGAGCGCCGCCTTGGGAGCGTAGGCCGAGGCCGTCACCTTCTCGGCGGCGGCGCGGTACTTCTTGCCGTGGGTCTTCATCCCTTCACCTCCACGCCCATCGACCGGGCCGCGCCCGCGACCATCGCCATGGCGGACTCGATCGTGTCGCAGTTGAGGTCGGGCATCTTGAGTTCGGCGATCTTCCGGACCTGCGCCTGGGTGATGGAGCCGACCTTGTTGCGGTTCGGCTGACCCGAGCCCTTCTCAATCCCGGCCTCTTTCTTGACGAGGAACGCCGCGGGGGGCGTCTTCAGGATGAACGAGAACGACTTGTCGGCGAAAATGGTGATCTCGACCGGGAGGATCGCATCTTGGCCCTGCGTCCGAGCGTTGAACTCTTTGCAGAACGCCATGATGTTGATCCCCTGCGGACCGAGCGCGGTGCCGACCGGCGGGGCCGGATTCGCCTTGCCTGCAGGGATCTGCAGTTTGACGAAACCGGTGACCTTCTTTGCCATCGTGCTTCCCTCTGGAACGTGAAGCGGGCTCGGGCGCCCTCCCGATGGAGGCGCTGGCGAGGCTCCGCTGACTCCCACCGTTCGGTTTTACGTCGTCGTGGTCTCCGACGGTGCGCTCCTCGGCGTGGTTCGCACGCCTGCCCCGCGCAAGGGCGCTCTACGAGACGCTAGTGGCCCTTCAGCTGCAGATAGTCGAGCTCGACGCTGGTCGGTCGCCCGAAGAGCGAGACCGAGACCCGCACCTTGCCCTTGTCCGGCATCACGTCCTCGACCGTGCCGTTGAAATCGGTGAACGGTCCATCCGTGATCTGCACCGCCTGACCGACGAGGAAGGGGATCTCCTCCTTCGGGCCGGCCACCTCTTCCTCGACCGCGATGCCCAACAGCCGCTTGACCTCCTCGTCACGCAGCGCCTGGGGTTCGCGATCCTTGCTCCCGACGAACTTGATGACGCCCTGGATGGCGTTGACCTCGTGCGCGGTGTCCTCGGTGAGGACCATGTCGACGAGGACGTACCCGGGATAGACCTTGCGGTCGACCGTCACCTTCTTGCCCTGCTTGATCTCGACCACCTGCTCGGTCGGGACGAGGGCCTGCCGGATGCGCCGCGCCTCGGCCGGCGCCGTGTCGGCGTCGATCTTGCGCTGCAACAACGACCGGACCTTGTTCTCGTGGCCCGACGTGGTCTGGATGGCGTACCAGCGGTGAGTCACGCGATCAGGCCCCGAAGAGCGAGGGGATGAACCGGACCAGGAGCCCTTGGAGGATCACGTCGAGGAGGCCGATGAGCGCCCCGATGGCGAGCGAGAGCACGATCACCCCGATCGCGAGCTGCTGCACCTGCGGCCGATCGGGCCAGGTGACCTTGCGCAGCTCGGCCATGACGTCCTGATAGAACGTCGTGAGCCGGGCCGCGAGTCCCGGGGTGGGCGTCGCGATCTCCTGCGCCATCTTACTTCGTCTCCTTGTGCACCACGTGCTTGTTGCAGCGGGGGCAGTACTTCTTCCACTCGACGCGCTCCGGATGCAGGCGCTTGTTCTTGGTGGTGAAGTAGTTGCGGTTCTTGCAGTCGTTGCACGCCAGGATGATCTTGTCGCGTGGCATGGCGGCTTCTCTCGGTCACGGGTTCGCAGGCATCTCCGACTGGGACATGCCGGGCCCCCCTTGTCCCGGAATCGGGAAAAGGGCGGCGAGCCTTGAAAGGTAGAGGGGGTGGAGCCCGCTTGCAAGTCCCGTTCCTGAACGGGCTTAAACCTTACGGCTGAAGGCTGAAAGCCGGCCACCAGGGGGTCAACCGACCTCCCTATAACGGCGAAGGCGGGGGCCCCGGAACCCGCTCCGACGCCCCCGCCTCTCTCCAAAGCACGCAACCGGGATCGAACCGGTGACCTCATCCTTACCAAGGATGTGCTCTACCGACTGAGCTATGCGTGCGACACCAGCTTCTGCTGAAGGCTGCAAGCGCAAGGCTGAAAGCAGAGCCCGCCTCCAGCTTCAAACCTTTCACCTTCAACCTCCAGAGCGGGAGACGGGGCTCGAACCCGCGACATCAAGCTTGGAAGGCTTGCGCTCTACCAGCTGAGCTACTCCCGCGATCTCCTCACCCTGCCCTGCCCCTCACCAACCGCGCTTCATGCCAATGGTGGGGGAAGGATTCGAACCTTCGAAGGCGGATGCCGGCAGATTTACAGTCTGCTCCCGTTGGCCACTTGGGTACCCCACCCCGCGGACCCCGTCTCCGACTCGATCCCATCAGAGCCGACGGCGAGGATCGAACTCGCGACCGCCCGATTACAAATCGGGTGCTCTACCAGCTGAGCTACGTCGGCGAAACCGATGTCCTACGCGAGCTTCGAAGGATAGCCGACCCGGACGGGCGGGTCAACCGAGCTTCCAGCGGGTGGTGCCACCGGCGTCCTCGAGCACGATCCCCCGCCCGGCGAGCTCGTCGCGGACCGCATCGGCCGTCCCGAAGTCGCGGCGCGCTCGGGCCTCGCGCCGCGCGGCGAGACGCTCCTCCACCCACGCCGCCAGCTCAGCATCGGCCTGCGCCGGCTCCGGGATGAGGTCGAGCACCCCATCGACCAGCGCGAAGACCTCGCGCGCCCGGGCGAGCGGCCCCGCCTCTCGTCCCCCACGATCGAGCTCCCGGTTGGCCGCCCGCACGAACTCGAAGAGGGCCGCCACGGCGGCCGGCGCATCCAGATCGTCCGCCAGTGCCTCGCGAACCGCGGTCTCGAGCGCATCCGCCGCATCCTCGAGCGCCGCGGTGCCTCCCGCGGCCGAGGCGAGGCGATCGGCGAAGTCGCGCACCCGGCGCACCGCTTCGATCGACCCCTCGAGCGCCTCCGCCGAGAGATTGAGCTGCTTGCGGTAATGCGTGGAGAAGACGAAGTGCCGGACCGCCGCCCCGCTCACCCCATTGGCGCGCAGGTCGGCGACATTCTGCACGTTGCCGACGCGCTTGGCCATCTTGGAACCATCGGTGAGGAGGAACTCCCCATGGCACCAGCACCGCGCGAACGGCTTTCCCGTCGCCGCCTCGCTCTGTGCGATCTCATCCTCGTGATGTGGGAAGATCAGGTCGACCGCCCCCGCATGGATGTCAATGGTCTCACCGAGGATCGCCATCGCCATCGCCGAGCACTCGAGATGCCACCCCGGACGCCCACGGCCCCAGGGCGAGTCCCACGCGGCACCGCATGCCTCGTCCTCAGGCTTCGCCGCCTTCCAGAGCGCGAAGTCTTGCGCGTTCTCCTTGGCATACTCATCCTGTGCGACGCGCGCCCCGCTCTGGATCTCCCGTGTGTCGAGCTGGGACAGACGGCCATACGACGGGAATCGGTCGATCGCGAAATAGACCGAGCCGTCGTCCGCCTGATAGGCGACGCCCTTGGCGATCAGTCGCTCGACGAGCGCGATCATCTCCGGGATGTAGGCGGTCGCCCGCGGGTAGTGCTCCGCATCCTCGATCCGCAGGTAGCGCCGATCGGCGTGGAACCCCTCGACCACCGGATCGGTGACCTCACGGATCGTCTTCCCCTGTTGCGCCGCACGGACGATGATCTTGTCGTCGACGTCCGTGAGGTTCATCACCTGCTCCACCTGCCACCCGCGCAGGCGGATGGCCCGCCGCATCAGGTCCTCGAAGAGGAAGGTGCGGAAGTTCCCGAGGTGCGCCGGGTTGTAGACCGTCGGCCCGCAGGTGTAGAGACGCACGGTCTGCCCATCCGCCGGGGCGAAAGGCTCGATGGTGCGCGTGAGCGTGTTGAAGAGGCGGAACGGAGCCATCGCCGGAAAGTTAGATAGGTGGTGCGTCCTCGGCGACCCGCGCGCGCCGACGCGGGGGACGCACGTCGAGCCCCGGGAGCTGCAGCGGGAGCCGCGAGCGCCGCACCGGGCCGCTCGGCATGAGCCGCCCGTGGACGAGCGTGATTGACCGATCGATCTCGGGACGCGTGACGAGCCCATCCCCGGTGCGGGTGGCGAAGAGCACGGCGATCCCCGTCCCCGTGAGCCGGCGCAGGAGGCGCACGGCCTCCACCCGCTCGCGCGGCCCGCAGTACGCGAAGGGCTCGTCACAACAGAGCAGCGCGGGACGCGCGAGCAACGCCTGCGCCACCACGACGCGGAAGGCCTCGAGGGCGGAGAGCGCCCCCAATGGGGTGCGCGCACGCCCCGCGAGACCGACACGGCGGAGTAGCGGTTGGAGGCGCGCCGGGGGCCGCCGCGCCCCCTCGTGGCGCCTGAGATGGTCGGCATGGAAGACGAGGGCCTGCCGCACCGACAGGGAGGGATATTCCCAGGGGCGCGGTCCGATCCGCTGCGGGCGCACCGCGCTCGGCTCCTCCCGATCCCCCCATCGCACCACGCCGGAGGTGGGTGCCACCTCCCCCGTCGCGAGCATGAGGAGCGCGCTCTTCCCCGCCCCGGCCGCGCCCGTGAGGGCGACGAGCTCGCCAGCAAAGAGTTGCAGGGTGACGCCGCGGAGGGCATCGACCGCCGGGGCGGCGCCGAGGATCCCGGGATGCCACCGGCGCGAGACGTTCACGAGTTCGACGATCGGTGACGGCGCGATCGAGCGCAGGGGGGCGGAGACCATGGCGCCACGATATACGCCGCGCCCCGCATCACCGGCATCACCGCATCGCGTCTCGCATCCGTTTGCGCTGGCGACGTGAGACCACCGGCTGGACGACGGCCGGTGCCGCCTCGACATCGTCGTAGATCCGCGCGATGAGGACGCGACGGACGAGGACCAGCACCACGGCGAGGGTCGGGACCGCGACGAGGAGCCCGAAGGGGCCGAGGAGTCGGCCGCAGATCAGGACACTCATGATCGTGAGCACCGGGGGGAGGTCCACGCGTCGGTGCATGATGACCGGGATCACGAACTGGTTCTCGATCACGTGGATGACCGTCCCAAGGAGGATCACGAGGAGCGCCTGCACCCCGCCCCCCTCCGTGGGGAGGACGAAGAGCGCGGGGAGGAGGGTAGAGACGAAGGTCCCGAAGAAGGGGACGACGGCGACAAGCCCCGTGAAGAGGCCGAAGGCGAGCCAGTACGGGACGTCGAGGAGCCAGAGCCCTGCCGCCGTGAGCGCCGCGAGGGTCGTCATCGCGATGAGCTGGGCGATGGTCCAGGCGCGGAGGGTCTCGGCGAGTGCGTCGAGCACCTCGGCGGCGGTCACCCGATGGCGGGGGGGGGTGATCGCGAGCACGAACTCGCGATAGCGCTGCGGCGCCAGAGCGAGATAGATCGCCATCACGAGGACGGCGACGAGATTGACGACAAGGTGCAGGGTGTCGAAGAGGCGGGGGACGATCCCCGCGACGAGCTTCTCCGCCTCCTCGAGGGCGACGCTGAAGATGCGATGCTCGCCGGCGACGAACAGATCAGCCATCCCCGGGATCCGATGCAGGAGCCGTTCGAGCCCCTGTTCCCAGGCGGGGACGAGACTGGGGAGCGCGGCCCCGAGCTGTCGCGTCTGGTCGATCACGGGCGGGATCAGGAGCGCACCGAACCCGCCGAGGGCCCCGAGCGAGAGGACGAGCGCGACCAGGAAGGCCGGCAGCCGCGGCGATCGGGTCCATGCCACCAGATGGTCGGTCACCGCGGAGAGGTAGACCGAGATCAGGACCGCGAGGAAAAGGAGGAGCAGGAGATCGGCGACCGACCCCGCGAGCCAGAGCAGGAGGACGGTGATCAGGATCGCGGTGAAGCCGGGAAGGATCCAGACCTTTCGCGTGAGGGGGTCGTTCATCTGGTGCGGCGGGAGAGGGGCGGGCGCCGATGGCACATCAGGCGCGCTTGATCTGCGTGAGGCGTTCCTTGGCGAGCCGACGCCCGGTCGGCGTGGCGGCGAGTCCCCCACCGGCGGTCTCACGATACCGGACATCCAACTCGCGCCCGATCTCGCCCATGGTATCGATCACCTCGTCCGCCGGGATGGCGAAGGTGATCCCGGCGATCGCCATCTCGACGGCGGCGAGGGCGATCGCTGCCCCCGTCGCATTGCGGAAGACGCACGGGAGCTCCACGAGCCCACCGAGGGGATCGCAGACGAGCCCGAGGGTGCCCTGCTGCGCGAGGGCGACGGCGTGCCCGACCTGGGCTGGCGTCCCCCCGAGGAGCTGCGTGGCGGCCCCGGCCGCCATCCCCGCCGCGGCGCCGGTCTCCGCCTGACAGCCTCCCTCAGCGCCCGAAAGGGAGGCGCGTTGGGCGACGACGGCTCCGATCAGCCCCGCGGTCGCGAGGGCATCGACCATCGCCTCATCGGAGAAGGACTGCTTGGCGGCGAGCCCGAGGAGCACGCCGGGCAGCACCCCCGCCCCGCCGGCGGTGGGCGCGGCGACGATGATCCCCATCGCCGCATTCACCTCCTGCACCGCGATGGCCCGCATGAGCACCTCGCGGAAGACGGTGCCGGCGAGCGGCCCAGCGGGACCGGTCCGCAACTTGGCGGCATCGCCACCGACGAGACCGGAGTTGGATCGCAGGTCCCCGGTGAGCCCCTGCTCCACCGCTCCGCGCATCACGTGGAGGGCGCGGCGCAGCGCCTCGCGGATCTCCTCCACCGGACGCCCCTGATCGCGCGCCTCGATGTCGAGCGCCGCGGTGGCGAGGGAGACCCCACGCGCCTCGGCAGCGGCGATCGCCTCATGCAGGCTGGAATACATCAGCCGCCCACCTTCGCGATGCGGTGCGTCCACCGCACCCAGGGGAGCGCCTTCAGTGCGGCGCCCACCGCCTCCGCCGGCCGCTCATCGACCTCGATCACCATGAAGGCGTCGCCCCCCCGATGTTTCCGTGAGAGGCGGAGCGTGGCGATGTTGACGTCGGCCTCGCTCAGGATGCTCGCGATCCGCGCGATCGATCCCTTGATGTCCTCGGCCACCATCACGATGGTATGGTGCGAACCGTCGACCTCCACCGGATACCCATCGATCTCCGAGACCTTGATCCGACCGGCACCGAGGGAGGCTCCGAGCATCACATGGTGCCGATGGGCTCGGTGGACGGTGATGCGGACGGTGTTGGGATGGACCTCGGGTTCCTCGCCGAGCGTCGTCTTCTCGAAGCGATAGTCGAGGCCCTCGCGCTCCATGATCTGCAACGCATCGCGGAGCCGTTCATCATCGGGACGGAACCCGAGGAGCCCCCCGACGATCGCCTTGTCGGTGCCATGTCCTTCGCCGGTGCGCGCGAAGGACCCATGGAGCTCGATGAGGGCGCGGTCGGGGGGCCCGGCCACGAGGTCATGGGCGATGAGACCGAGCCGACAGGCGCCGGCCGTATGGCTCGAGGAGGGGCCCACCATCACCGGGCCGATGATATCGAGGAGGGAGACCATGTCGGGAAGCTAACGCGCGGCGAGGATCTTCTTCAGGTAGGCCCCGGTGTGTGACCCGGGGGTCGTGGCGACCTGCTCCGGGGTCCCCGCGGCGACGATCGTCCCGCCTCCGGTGCCCCCCTCAGGTCCGAGGTCGACGATCCAGTCGGCGGTCTTAATCACATCGAGGTTGTGCTCGATCACCAGCACGGTGTTCCCACGATCGACGAGGGTATGGAGCACCTCGAGCAAGACACGCACATCCTCGAAGTGGAGCCCGGTGGTCGGCTCGTCGAGGATGTAGAGGGTGCGCCCCGTGTCTCGCTTGGCGAGCTCGGTGGCGAGCTTGACGCGCTGCGCCTCGCCGCCGGAGAGGGTGGTCGCACTCTGCCCGAGATGGATGTAGCCGAGCCCCACTCCGTGCAGGGTCTGGAGCTTGTGGTGGATGCGCGGCTGGTTCTCGAAGACGGGGAGCGCATCCTCGACGGTAAGGTCGAGCACCTCGCTGATGTTCATCCCACGGAAGCGCACGTCGAGGGTCTCCCGGTTGTAGCGCTTGCCGCGGCATTGCTCGCAGGTGACGTACACGTCGGGGAGGAAGTGCATCTCGATCTTCACGAGCCCATCTCCCTGACAGGCCTCGCACCGACCGCCCTTCACGTTGAAGGAGAAGCGCCCCGGGCCATAGCCGCGGAGCTTGGCCTCCGGCATCTCGGCGAAGAGTTCGCGGATCGGGGTGAAGAGCCCGGTGTAGGTCGCGGGGTTGGAGCGCGGGGTGCGACCGATCGGGGTCTGGTCGATGTCGATGACCTTGTCGAGATGCTCGAGCCCGACGACGCGATCGTGTGCGCCGGGGAGGACCCGTGCCCGATAGAAGTGGCGCGCGAGGGTCCGCTGCAGGATGTCCTCGACCAGCGTGCTCTTCCCCGAGCCCGAGACCCCGGTGACGGCGACGAAGCAGCCCAGCGGGAACTCCGCGTCGACGCGCTGCAGATTGTGTTCGCGCGCGCCCTCGACGCGGAGCACCCGCTCCGCGTTCCGGGGCCGACGCGTCGGCGGCGTGGGGATCGTGCGCGTCCCGGTCAGATACTGCCCCGTGATGGAGCGGGCGACGCGCTTCACCTGATCGACCGTGCCCTCGGCGATCACCTCACCGCCATGTTTGCCGGCGCCGGGGCCGAGGTCGATCAGATGGTCGGCTTCGAGGATCGTCTCCTCGTCGTGCTCGACGACGAGGACGGTGTTCCCGAGATCGCGCAACCGCTTGAGGGTCTCGAGGAGCCGCGCGTTGTCGCGCTGATGGAGCCCGATGCTCGGTTCATCGAGGATATAGAGGACGCCGACGAGCCGCGACCCGATCTGCGTCGCAAGGCGGATGCGTTGCGCCTCGCCACCGGAGAGCGATTCCGCGGAGCGATCGAGGGTGAGGTAATCGAGTCCGACATCCACCAGGAAGCGGAGCCGCTCGCGGACCTCCTTGAGGATCGGACCGGCGATGCCAGGGTCGAGCCCCGGGCCGGCGGGCCCCCGCACCGGGATGCTCTCCGCGAAGGCGAGGGCGTCGATCGCCGCGCCGGCGGTGAACTCCCCGATGGTGCGCCCATGCACCGTGACGGCGAGCGATTCGGGCTTGAGCCGACGTCCGTTGCAGTCGGGACACTCCGCGACGACCATGTATGCCTCGAGGTCGGTGCGGATCGCATCGGAGGTGGTCTCGGCGTAGCGCCGCTGCACGTTGGCGAGGATCCCCTCCCACTTCGTCGCCTCCTCCCCCTTCTTCTTCGTGCTCCCGAAGAGGAGCTCGAACTTCACGCGATCGGGGAGCTGCCCCCACGGCGTATTGAGCTCGAAGCGCAGCTGCTTGGCGAGCCCGGGGAGGATCACGCGGCGCAGATAGCCGTCGGGTTCCCCCCACGGGAGGACCACGCCCTCGAGGATCGAGATCGAGGGATCGCCGAGCACGAGCTCCGCACTCGCGGTCCGCTTGGTCCCGAGCCCCGTGCAGGTGGGGCAGGCGCCGAAGGGCGAGTTGAAGGAGAAGTGCCGTGGCTCGAGCTCGGGCATCGAGAGCCCGCAATCCGGGCAGCCGTAGCGCTCGGAGAAGAGCTGCGTGACCGGCTTCGCCTCGTGGCGGACCACCTCGACCAATCCCTCCGCGAGGCGCAGCGCAGTCTCGAGCGAATCGGTGAGGCGCCCGCGATCCGCTTCGCGCACGGCGAGGCGATCGACGACGACCGAGACGTCGTGATTGAGCTTGCGATTGAGCTTCGGTGGGTCGGCGAGGTCGACGAGCGCCCCATCGACCATCGCGCGCACGAACCCTTGTTTGCGGACCTGCTCGAAGAGGTCGCGGAACTCGCCCTTGCGACCGCGGACGAGGGGCGCGAGGACCTCGAGCTTGGTCCCTGTCGGCCAGGCGAGGACGACCTCGGCGATCTGCGTCGGGGTCTGTCGCGCCACGCCCCGTCCGCACTGCGGGCAGTGTGGGGTGCCCGCGCGCGCGTAGAGGAGCCGGAGGTAGTCGTAGATCTCGGTGACGGTGCCGACGGTGGAGCGTGGGTTGGCCCCGGCGGTTTTCTGCTCGATGGAGATCGCCGGGGAGAGCCCCTCGATCGCGTCGACATCGGGCTTCTCCATGAGCCCGAGGAACTGCCGTGCGTAGGC
>JBMTXT010000051.1:0-13297 GCA_049453775.1 Gemmatimonadaceae bacterium
GCGCGGTCTCGAAGACGCCCATCGGGCCGTTCCAGAGGATCGTCTTCGCGACCCCGATCGCGCGTCGGTAGCTCGCGATGGTGTCCGGACCGATGTCGAGCATCGCCTCACCTGCGGGGATCGCCTCGCGATGCACCGCATGCGCCGTATCCCCCTCGGCGATCGCCGGCGCGACCATCGCATCGTGCGGGAGGGTGAGCCGAAAGGCGGCCCGCTCCATGAGGTCCGTCGCCATGTCGACTCGGTCGGGCTCGACGAGGGAGGTGCCGGTCTCGAGCCCCATCGCCTTGAAGAAGGTGCAGGCCATCGCGCCGCCGATGAGGATTCCATCGACCTTGGGGAGGAGGGCCTCCACGACATCGATCTTCCCCGAGATCTTGGAGCCACCGAGGATCGCGATGAACGGCCGCTTCGGCTTCTCGAGCGCGCCGCCGAGGTACGCGAGCTCGGTCTGCATGAGGAGTCCGGCGACGGCGGGCCGGCAGTACGCTGCGACACCGGCGGTGGAGCTATGCGCCCGATGCGCCGCGCCGAAGGCGTCGTTCACGTAGAGGTCCCCGAGCCGAGCGAAGGCCTGGGCGAGCGCGTCGTCGTTCTTCTCCTCGCCCGCTTCGAACCGGGTATTCTCGAGGAGGCAGACCTCGCCATCGGTGAGGGCGCGCGTCGCCGCCTCCGCCTCCGGACCGACGACGTGTGGGACGAACCGGACCGGCGCCCCGAGCAGCTCGGCGAGGCGAGGCGCGACCGGCGCGAGCGTGTACGTGGCGTCCGGCTTCCCCTTCGGCCGCCCGAGATGCGAGCAGAGGACGAGACGTCCCCCGAGCCGGCGGAGATGCTGGATCGTCGGGACCGCTGCCCGGATCCGGGTGTCATCGGTGATCTGCCCCGCCCCATCGAGCGGGACGTTGAAGTCGACGCGCAGGAGGACCCGCCGCCCCTGCACCTCGGCGGGCGCGAGGTCACGAACGGTCCGGGTGGTCATCGGGATCCCCAGGTCAGAGCGCCGCGCCGATGCGCTCGATCAGATCGACGCACCGCGAGGAGTAGCCCCACTCGTTGTCATACCATCCCGAGACCTTCACGAGCGTCCCGTCGATGACGTTGGTGCTCTTGCCGTCGAGGATGGTCGAGTGTGGGTTGCCGATGTAGTCGACCGAGACGAGCTCCTCCTCGGTGTAGGCGAGGATCCCCTTGAGCGGGCCCTGGGCCGCGGCCCGGAAGGCGGCGTTCACCTCGGCGATCGTGGTCGGACGCTCGACCTCGACGGTGAGCTCGGTGAGGGAGACGTCGGGGGTCGGGACGCGGATCGCGATCCCGTCGATCTTCCCCTTGACCTCGGGGATCACGAGCGCCGTCGCCTTCGCGGCTCCCGTCGTGGTCGGGATCATCGAGACGGCGGCCGCACGGGCGCGGCGCAGGTCCTTATGCGGGAGATCGAGGATGCTCTGGTCGTTGGTGTAGCTGTGGATCGTGACCATCGCCCCATGCTTGAAGCCGAAGGCGTCGCGCAGGACCTTCACCATCGGCGCGAGGCAGTTGGTGGTGCAGCTCGCGTTCGAGATGATGGTGTGCGCCTTCGCGTCGAAGCGATCGTGGTTCACCCCGAGGACGATGGTGATGTCCTCACCGGTCGCCGGAGCGGAGATGATCACCTTCTTGGCGCCCCCCGCGATGTGCTTGCGCGCGTCGTCGGCCTTGGTGAACCGCCCGGTGGCCTCCAGGACGATATCCACCTGGAGCTCCTTCCACGGGAGGAGCGCCGGATCCTTCTCCTTCAGGACCTTGATGACGTCCCCGTCGATGGTGATCGCGTCCGCATCGTGCGAGACCGTGCCCTCGTACTTCCCATGCACCGAGTCGTAGGTGAAGAGATGGGCGAGGGTCTTGGTATCGGTGAGGTCGTTGATCGCGACGATGTCGATCGGCGCCTGGCGCTCCTTGGCGGCACGCACCACCTGCCGCCCGATCCGCCCGAATCCGTTGATGCCGACGCGTATAGCCATCTGTGAAGCACTCCGTGAAAACGAATGGGATGGGACATCAGTGGTCCGCCACCGTCCGCGCGCGACCGAAGGTGAGGTAACTCACCGTCCGGACCCCTGCCGCGAAGAGCGCCCCCGCGCACGCATTGAGGGTGGCCCCGGTCGTCAACACGTCGTCCACGAGGATCACATGCTGGCCCGAGAGGCGCGGGAGGTCCGCGGGGACCGCCGCGAACGCGCGGCGAACGTTCGCCAAGCGCTCCCCTGGAGTCAATCGCGTCTGCGTCGTGGTAACACGGGTCCGTGTGACCCCCATCACCAGTGGGAGCCCCCACCGCGTCGCGACAGCGGCGGCGAGTCGCTCCGCCTGGTTGAACCCACGCTCCCGTGCCTTCGCCGCGGCCAGCGGGATGGGGACCACCGCCATGCGTTCCCGCTCGACATCCGGGGGCCAGGGGAGTCGCGCCATCCGCTCCCCCATCGCGTCCGCGACGCCGGGCCAGCCCTCGTATTTCAGCGCCGCGAGGATCCCGCTGCTGACCGGGTGGGGGACCCAGCAGAGCGACCGCGCGGCGCGGACGAAGGGGGCCAGGAGCGCACATCCCGGGCAGGGCGCCTCGGGCCGCCGCGCACCCGTCCGCGGGTGGCCGCACCGATCACACTGTGGCGCGGAGAGGCGCGGCAGCCGGGCCCAGCAGGGGCCGCAGACCAAACCGCGATCGCGATCGGTCAGGAGCGCGTCGCACCCCGCGCAGACGCGCGGGAAGCAGAGCTGATCGAGCATCGTGCGGGCCGTACGCCAGGCCGCGCGCCATCGAAGGAGCATCAGGCGAATCCTGCCGCCTGCAGCGCCCTCCACATGACCGTTCGATCGGGCTCGGTACCGAACCAGCGCAGGAAGGCATACGCCCCCTGCTCGACGAGCATCCGGACGCCATCTTCGGCGGTGCACCCAGCCGCGCGACAGGCACGGATCCACGGGGTCAGCCCGGGGCGATAGGTGAGATCGAGGACCGCTGTCGTTCGTCGGATGACGGCCGGATCGACGGGCATCAGATCGCCGACCAACCCGAGCGGCGTCGCATTCACGAGGAGATCGACCGACTCGGCCACCGCCGCGGCCGACGGGGCGAGGGTGATCCGATCTGGGAAGTGCCGTTGCAGGGCCACCGCGCGCTCGGCAGAGCGCGCATGGACCAGGAGCGTCGCCCCGGGCCACCGTTCCACCGCGGTCGCCACCGCCCGCGCGGATCCCCCGGCCCCGAGCAGTCCGACGCACAGCCCGTTCGGGAGATCCCCCAAGAGGTGCGTCACCGCCGCCTCGAACCCGGCGACATCGGTGTTGTCACCGTGGAGCACCCCCTCCTCGAACCAGAAGGTGTTCACCGCGCCCGCGCGGTCCGCGACCGGGGTACGCACCGCGCAGCGCGCGGCGCCCGCGGTCTTGTGCGGGACCGTCACGTTCCCCCAGGTCTCCGTGCGCGCGAATCCGGCCAGGGTCTCCGTCAGCGCCGCTGGGGCGACATCGACCGCCTCGTAGCGAACCGCGAACCCCGCCGCATCGAGCGCCGCCTGCTGCAGGCGCGGCGAGAGGGAGTGCGCCACCGGATGCCCGATCACCACCAGACGCCGTGGCGCCATCATCCCCCCGGGCGCGGGGGGTCACCGGAGGGCCCACCGGAGCCCGATGCCCCAGCCGAGCCATCGGCTGTCAGGCGATCCATGACCCGTCCGATCTCCTGGGCGAGCTCGGCGAAGGTCGCCCGATAGATCTCGAGATCGCCGCCAAAGGGATCCTGCACGGGGCGCCCCTCCCCACTCCGCGCCGCGAAATCGGTGAGCAGTGCGGTACGCCCCTCACCCCCGAGCGCGAGGACGCGCTCCCGATGGTGCGGTCCCATCACGAGGATCAGATCCGCGCTCGCCACCGCGTCCCGTGAGAGCTGCCGCGCCCGGTGGGTCCCGAGATCGAGCCCATGCTCCATCGCCACGAGGAGCGCCCCATCCGACGCGGCGGCCCCGTCCCACGCGCTCGTCCCCGCGCTGGCGACCTGCAGATCCGCGATCCCCCGCTCCGCCGCGAGGGACCGCGCGATCGCCTCCGCCATCGGACTCCGACAGGTGTTCCCGGTGCAGACGAAGAGCAGTCGCATGGTCACCGATCCCCGACCAAGGTGGGGACCACCTCGCGCAACGCCGCCGTGGGGATCGCACCTGGCCGGATCACCCGCGGGGCACGTCCCATGCAATCCACCACGGTGGACGCCGGCGAGGGCTCCAGGCGTCCGCCGTCAAGGAGCCGGATCGCACCGCGACTGATCTCCGATCCCCACTGCGCGAGGATCTCCGAGGCCGCCACCGCCGCGGGATGGCCCGGCAGATTCGCCGAGGTGCTCGTGATCGGATCCCCCAGTGCGCCGATGAGACGCTGCAACCCGCGATGTGGCGTCCAGCGCACGGCGATCCCCCCTTCCGGGCCGCGGAGCCGGTCGGGGATGCGCCGTTCACCGCCCGGCAGGACAAGGGTCAGGGGGCCGGGCCAGAACCTGGCGGCCAACATGCTCGCGGAGTGGGTGAGCCCCACGCCGAGGCGCGCGAGCATCTGCGTGTCGCTGATCAGGAGCAGGAAGGGTTTGGCGGGCGGGCGCCGTTTGAGCGCGACGAGCCGGTCGACCGCCTCGCGGTCGATCATCGTCCCGAAGCCGTACACCGTCTCCGTGGGATACGCGAGGATGCCACCGCCCTGCAGATGCGCGAGCGTACCCGAGAGGGAGGCCTCCACCTCCTCGGGAGACCAGAAGGGTACGCCGCGTGATTCGGGCATCCCTATTCCTCGAGGAGGGCGAGCGCCTCGGCGCGAGCGAAATCCCCCTCCTCGGTCACCTTCATGGCCCGCTCGCTCCCCCGCACGACGCGCACCTCGACGCCGATCGCCTCGCAGAGGGCGGCGTCATCGGTGGCGGTGGCATGGGAGCCATTCGCCATCGCCTCCCGATGCGCCCGCTCGATCACCGCTCGCGGGAACCCTTGCGGAGTCTGCGCACGCCAGAGGCCCGCGCGGGACACGGTGTGGGTGATACGGCCCTCGGCGTCGACGGCCTTGAGGGTATCGACCACGGGGAGTGCCGCGATCGCCCCATGACCCTGCCGCGCCTCGACGATCACGCGATCGATCATCGCCAGCGAGACGAGGGGGCGCGCCGCATCGTGGATGAGCACCGTGCGACACTCCGCCGGGAGATCCTCCAGCCCATTGGCCACCGACTCCGCACGCGAGTCCCCACCGACCGAGACGAGCATCCGATCGCCATCACACTGGAAGAGCCAGGGGGGCGGATCGCCGGCAAAGCGGCGGGGGAGCACACAGACGACCATCGCGACGGCGGGATGCGCTTGGAAGGCGCGGAGCGCCTGCAGGAGCATCGGCTTCCCCGCGACCCAGCGGAATTGCTTGAGCTCGGCACCACCGGTCCGCGAGCCCGATCCTCCCGCGACGATCACCACCCCGACATCGCGCGGCCCGGTCGCGTCGGCGGGGCGCGCGTCCGTCTCGACCGTGGGGAGCCGCTTCCCCGTGGTCACCGGAACAGCTCCCGAAAGAGGGTCCCGATATCCGGTACCCCGCGCACGCGGATCGTCTTGGACGCGCGCTTGGGCACACTCCGCTCGGCGACGTAAGCGACGGTCATCCCGAGCTTCTCGGCCTCGGCGATGCGTCGCTCGGCCTGCGAGACCCCGCGAACCTCGCCGGCTAGGCCGACCTCCCCGATGAAAACGGCGCCCGGCGGGAGCACCTTATCGAAGACGCTACTGGCGAGCGCGGCCGCGACCGCGAGATCCCCGGCCGGCTCCTGCATCCGGACGCCGCCCACCACGTTGAGGAAGACGTCGAGCTGCGCGAAGGAGAGGCCCGCGCGCTTATCCAGCACGGCGAGGAGGAGCGCCAGCCGTCGCCCATCGTACCCGGTGCTCACTCGCTGCGGCGTCCCGAACCCCGCCTTCGCCGCGAGGCCCTGCACCTCCAAGAGCATCGGGCGAGAGCCCTCGAGCAGACAGGTGACCGCCGATCCACTCGCCTGCACCTCCCCGCGCTCCGAGAGGAAGAGCGCGCTCGGGTTCTCGACGGCAATCAACCCCTGCGTCGACATCCGGAAGACGCCGAGCTCGTCGACCGAGCCGAAGCGGTTCTTGTTCGCGCGGAGGACGCGGTGGTCGCCCGTCCCTTCCCCTTCGAAGTAGAGCACCGTGTCCACGATGTGCTCGAGGGTCTTGGGGCCGGCGATCCCGCCCCCCTTGGTGACATGGCCGACGACGAAGACCGCGGTCCCCGTCTCCTTGGCGAAGCGCATCAGGCGGGCCGCGCACTCGCGCACCTGCCCGACATTGCCTGGCGCGCCCTCTAGATCACCGGTGAAAATCGTCTGGATCGAATCGACGACCATCACCGCCGGGGCCACCGCGGCCGCGGACGCGAGGATCGTCTCGAGATTGGTCTCCCCGAGGAGCTGCACCGCGCCGGCATCGGCGGCGAGGCGGTCAGCGCGGAGCTTGACCTGCAGCGGGGACTCCTCGCCACTGACGTAGAGCGTGGCATGCCCGGCGCGCTGCAGCCGCGCGGCCACCTGCAGGAGGAGGGTCGACTTCCCGATCCCCGGCTCGCCGCCGACCAGCACCATGGACCCCGGGACGATCCCGCCGCCGAGCACGAAATCAAACTCCGCGATCCCCGTCGTGAGGCGATCGGACTCTTCCCCCGCGACCTCACGGAGCCGCGGCGCCGCGACGACATGGCCACCCTCGCCGTAGGCCTGCGCGCCGGCGCGACGACGCGCGGCGCTCGCCCCCTTGCCGGTCGCGACCTTGGGCGCGGCGAGCTCCTCGACGAGGGTGTTCCACTCCTGGCAGGTGGCGCACTGCCCCGACCAGCGCAGGGACTCCGCGCCGCACTCGGTGCAGCGGTAGACCGATTTGGCCTTCACCGCCATGCGGGGACCGGCGCGAACCGAGGCGGCCGAGGGCGCGGTGACGCCATCCGCATCACCCCTCCGGCTGGCGGCTGGTCCAGTTCTCGAACCGCGTGTGCTGCTTCCGGAAGTGCATCTTCACATAGCCGGTCGGCCCATTGCGCTGCTTGCCGATGATCACCTCGGCGTAGCCATCGAGCGGGATGTCGCTCGTGCCGGGGACCATCCGCGGATTCCCCGCCTCGTCGTACGGCCGCTCGTTCATCTCCGGGCGGTAGATGAAGAGCACCACATCGGCGTCCTGTTCGATGGCGCCGGAGTCGCGGAGGTCAGAGAGCTGGGGCTTGCGATTCTCGCCCCCGCGCTGCTCCGAGGCACGCGAGAGCTGCGAGAGCGCGAGCACCGGGACCTTCAACTCCTTGGCGAGCGCCTTGAGCGAGCGGGAGATCATCGAGACCTCCTGCTGGCGGCTCTCGGAGTTCGCCGGTCCCTGCACGAGCTGCAGATAGTCGACGATGATCAGCTTGATATCGTTCTGCGACTTGAGCCGACGGGCGCGTGAGCGGAGCTCGAGCACGCTGAGCCCCGGGGTATCGTCGATCCAGATCGGCGCCTGGCCGAGCAGCGCCGCCGCCTTCGCGAGGTTCGACGCATCCTGCGCCGTGAGCGCCCCGGACCGGAGCCGCTGGGCGTCCACATAGCCCTCCGATGCGAGCATGCGCATCAGGAGCGACTCGGTGCTCATCTCGAGGGAGAAGATCGCCGTGGGGACGTTGCCCTCGATGGCGGCGTACTGCGCGATGTTGAGCACGAACGCCGTCTTCCCCATCGACGGGCGCGCGGCGACGATGACGAGATCGGAGGGCTGGAAGCCCAGCGTCATCTGATCGAGATCCTTGAAGCCCGACGGGACGCCGGTGAGCGCGCCGCCCGCGGTCCGCAACTGCTCGATCCGCTCCATCGCCGACCAGAGGAGCGATTTGATCTTGACGAAGCCCTCCGAGCCGCGGCTCTCGTTGAGCTCGAGGATCTTATGCTCGGCGAGATCGAGGAGCTCCGCCGCATCCGCCGGGCTCTCATGGCCCTCGCGCACCAAGGTCGTCGCGGTCTCGATCAGGCGGCGCCGCAGCGCCTTCTCGCGCACGATCTGACAGTGGTGCTCGACGTTCGCGGCGGTGGGGACCTCGTCGAGGAGCCCCCCGATGTACTCCTTCCCCCCCGAGGCGGCGAGGTCGCCGCGCTGCTCGAGCTCGGTCGAGAGCGTGAGGGGGTCGACCACCGCCCCGCGCGCATGCACCGCCATCATCGCGCGGAAGAGTCGGCGATGCCCCTCCCGATAGAACATGTCCTCGGTGACGAACTCCGCCGCGGTGACGATCGCGTCGGCGGACAGGAGCATCGCCGCGAGCACGGCGCGCTCCGCGTCCTCCGACCAGGGGGGCCGGCGGTCACGGAAGGGATCGGGGGACGCCGATTTAGGCGCGATCGAAAATTCGACGGGCGAGCTGGACATCTTCCCAGGCGGGGCGTTTCCAATTGGGGTTCCGCAGCAGTGCCGCGGGGTGGTACGTGGCGACGAGCGGGATCCCGTGATAGCGATGCTCGATGCCCCGCAACTTTCCTATCGGGGAATCTGACTCCAGGAGCGTCTGCGCGGCAAACGTCCCGAGGGCGAGGATGACGCGCGGACGGAGTAACTCCAACTGCCGCAACAAGAAGGGCCGGCAGGCCACGATCTCGGCCGGGGTCGGATTGCGGTTCCCCGGGGGCCGGTGCTTCAAGACGTTGCAGATGAAGACATCCTCGCGACGGAACTGGATCGCCTCAAGGATCTTGGTGAGGAGGTCCCCCGACTTGCCAACGAAGGGGCGACCGAGCTCGTCCTCGGTGGCCCCGGGCGCCTCGCCGACGATGACGAAGCCCGCGTTCGGATTCCCCTCCCCGGGGACATGATTGATCGCCGTCGCGGCGAGGGAACAGGCCGAACACCCGGCGATGGCGTGGGCCACGGCCTGCAGAGAGTCGAGTTCCTCGCGCCCGCTCCGCGTGCTCCCCCCGCCGACATCGAGCGCGAGCCGCTCGGGGACATCGGGCACCGGCCCCTGGCCCGCTGAGGGGGCGGGCGCCTTCGAGCGTGGCGCCGCAGCCACCGACGGCATCCGGCGTGCGGGGGCGGCGGGCGTGGGCGGCGCGCCGGCATCGAGCGACGCCAAGGCCTTCCGCCAATCGCCATCGCCGGCGAGCGCCTCGGCCGCGCGCCGCTTCTCGGAGTCGCGCACCGGGGCCGGTGCGTCGACCGACCGCCCCGGGCTCGGCGCGGAGCCGACCGGGGGCGTCGCCCCGAAGGCGAGCACCTGCAACGCCTCGTCCACCGAGAGGGTGTCGAGGACGAACTCCTGTTCCCCCATCTCCCTGCGCTGCGCGAGGTACTGGCGCAACCGCTCGTGCGCGTCGCTCACAGGCGGGCCTCGATGCGGTCCAGGATCCAATCCGCCGTCTCCGCCTTGGAGAGCAAGGGCAGCGCCTCGACGCCCCCGTCGCGGTCGAGGATCGTCACGCGGTTCGTATCGTAGCCGAACCCCGCTCCCGCCTCCCGGGCGCTGTTCGCCACGACGAGATCGAGTGACTTGGCGGCGAGCTTCTTCGCCGCATGGACTTCGAGGTCGTCGGTCTCGAGCGCGAACCCGACGGCGATGCAGCGCGCCGGTCGCACGCCCACGGTGCTCGCCAAGATGTCGGGGGTCTCCTCGAGCACGATCGGCGCCGGTACGCTCCCCGTCTTCTTCCGCTTGGCGGAGGCAACCTCGACCGGACGGAAATCGGCCGGTGCCGCCGCCATCACGAGGATGTCGCTCTGCGGCAGCTCCTGCGCGACCGCACGCGCCATCTCAGCGGTGGTCTCCACCGCGGTCGTGCAGATGCCACCGCCCGGCGGGAGCGGGACGGAGAGCGGCCCATGTACCAACACGACCTCGGCCCCGCGACGCCAGGCGGCGGCGGCGAGGGCGAGCCCCATCTTCCCGGTGCTGTGATTGGAGAGATACCGCACGGGATCGAGCGGCTCCCGCGTGGGGCCCGCGGTCACGAGCACGCGCCGTCCTGCGAGCTTCCCCTTCGCCTCGAGCAGTCGGCCCGCCTGCGCGAGGATCGTCTCCGGCTCCTGCATGCGGCCCTGCCCCGATCCCTCATCGGGCGAGGCCAAGGGCCCCACCCCCGGATCGAGCACGATCCGTCCCGCCGCACGCAGCTGCTGGGCATTCGCCTGCACCTGGGGATTCGCCCACATCGCGTCATTCATCGCCGGGACCACCAGGACGGGGGCGGTGGTGGCCAAGAGGCAGGCGAGGAGGAGGTCATCTCCGTGGCCGTGCGCCGCGCGCGCGAGGAAGTCCGCGGTCGCCGGCGCGACGATCAGGAGCTCGGCGGCCTTCGCGAGCCGGATATGGTCGAGGGCATGTCCCTCGCCGACGAGGGTCGAGTGCACGGGGCGCCCCGTGAGCGCCTCGAAGGTGACCGCGCCGATGAACTCCTTGGCCGACCGCGTCATCACGACGTCGACCTGCGCGCCCGCTTGCGTGAGCAATCGCGCGAGCCACGCGGTCTTGTAGCTCGCGATCCCCCCGGTGACGCCCAGGAGGATGCGACGCCCGTCGAAGGGCCGCATCGGCGTCGAACCGAACGGTCGGAGGCTTACTCGCCGCGCGGGCGGCGGCGCGGCACCACGCGGTACTCGAGGTCGCCGCGCGAGAGATCCTCGAGCGCCCGCGTTGTCAGCTTCTTCTCCGCCTTCGAGCGGTCGCGGGGGAAGTCATTGAGGACCCGGGCGAACTTCGCGGCCACGAGCACCGAGAGGTACTTGTTGGTCGCGTGCTGGGTGACGTCGCTGGGCGTGAAGACCTGCATGGCTGCCTCGGTGCGTGAAACGGTGATCCTACACTATGCGGACGGCGCCTGCTCGAGTCCAGCGAGCAGGTGACCGATCGCCCCCTCGACCTGCGCTCCCAACGCCGGCAACCGCGCCCGACGCAGGGTCTCCTCCTCGAGGATCTCGGCCACCCGCGCCGTGGCGCGATCGAGATCATCGTTCTCCACCAGATGCTGGTACCGCGGCGCCTCCAGCAACTCCATCCGGGCGTTCCGAAGCCGCAACGCCAACGCCGCCGCGTCCTCCGACTTCCGGCCCAACAACCGCGCGACCAACACCTCGACGCTCGGCGGCACCACGAAGATCGTCACCGCGTCCGGGAAGGCCGCCGTCACCTGCCGCGCCCCCTGCACATCGATGTCCAACATCACGTGCCGCCCACTCGCCAGGATCCGCTCCACCTCCGACCGCAGGGTGCCGTACCGCTGCCCATGCACCTCGGCCCATTCCGCGAACGCCCCGGCCGCCACCTGCGCGTCGAACCGCTCGCGCGAGAGGAAGTGATAATCCTGCCCCTCCACCTCGCCGCCCCGCGGCGCCCGCGTCGTGCACGACACGGAGTAGCCGAGATCCGCGCGCATCGCCAGCAACCGCTTCGCGATCGTGGTCTTCCCCGCCCCCGAGGGAGCCGAGAGGACCACCGGGAACGCGACCCCACTCACTCGAGGTTCTCCACCTGCTCGCGGATCCGCTCGAGCTCCTCCTTGATCGCGACCACCTCCTGCAGCATCGGCGCATCATTCGCCTTGCTCCCAGTGGTGTTCGCCTCGCGCAACAGCTCCTGGAGCAGGAACCCGAGCCGCTTGCCGACGGGCTCCGCCCCGCTCCCCTCCAACGTCTCGCGAAAGGCCGCGATGTGCGCCGCGAAGCGATCGAGCTCCTCGCCGACATCGAGCTTGTCCGCCAACAGCACCACCTCATGCGCGAGCCGCTGCGGGTCGATCGCGACCCCATCGGCCAGCTCCTCCACGCGCTCGCGGAGCCGCTGCCGTTGCGCCGCCAGCCGCTCGGGCGCCCGTCGGGCGATCCGCGCCACCGCCGCCTCGATCAACGCCAGCCGCTCCCCGACGACCACCGCCAGCCGCGCCCCCTCCGCGGAGCGCATCCCCTGCAGGGCGTCGGTCGCCGCCTCGACGATCGCCACCAATTGGGCGACGGTCGCCTCGCCGAGCGCCTCGTCGTCCCGTGCCACCCGCACCACGTCGGGCATCCGCAGGATCGTGGCGACATCGACCTCGCCCCCGAGACCGTGGGTGGCCTGGAGTCGTCGGAACTCCGCGGCATACCAGGCGAAGCGCGCCTCGTCCACCGCCGGTCCCGTGCTTCCCCCCTGCTCGATCCGCGCGAAGGCGGTGACATGCCCTCGTGCGATCCGCTGACGCAGCGCCTCCCGCACCTCCGACTCCCAGTGCGCCAGCGCACTGGGGAGCTTGACGCTGGGATTGAAGAAGCGGTGGTTGACCGCCCGCAACTCGACGCTCACGCGCACGTTGCCGACCGTCCCATCCGCCGCCCCGAACCCCGTCATGGATCGAATCATCGTAGCCTCATAAGTTACGCTACGATAGGCACTTGAGCAAGCTCCTGAGCCTTAGTTCCAGAACTCCCAGCGGACCCCGTAGAGCTGCACCAGCCGGGGCATCAGGAAGCCCGGGACCGTCTCGAAGACCTGACCGAGGGCATTGCGATTGTGCCAGAAGACGTGGGCGGACCCGATGCGCATGTCGAGGATCGACCCATAGACCCCGGCCCCCTCGGTGCGAAGCACTCCCCCGCCAGCCAGCGGGAAGGAGACGGGGCCCCGATACTCGTGGATGAACGCGGCAGAGAGGTGAAAGGTCCGCCGGACGATCTGCCGCTCGAACCCCGTGCTCACCCGGAGCTCCGCCCGCGATTCGACCTGGGGGCGATACGGGGCCTCCTCCTGCCAGCGCACCCCGCGCCAGGCAAAGAAGAAGGGGCCTCGGATCGGGCCAGCGAGGCCGACTTCGAGACCGGTCGATCCCCCGATCTCGGTGGCGGCGAACCTCGGATCGAAGATCGGGACGCCACGGATCCGTTGGGCGGACTGCTGGACCACGCCGGCGCTCAGCGTGCGCTGCCAGAGCGTGGCGGCGACCTCGAGCCGCGAGGTCGTCCGGATCGGCCCACCGACCGCGCTATCACTCGGCGACTGCAGGGAGTGCGCCGCGACCAGCTGGAGCCATCGCCACGGCATCGCGGCCAGGGTGAGATCGAGGCGCGCCGTGGAATCGGGGCCCCCGGTCTCGGCAAAGGCGCCCACCTGCGCCCATCGCGACTGCCATCCGGCGCGGATCGCGGTGGCGAGCCGCTGTTCGCCACCTTGGATCCGGAGCCGCGCCTGTCCGCTCAGGTCGCGCCCCCACCGCCGACCGCCTGCGGCCCCGAGATACTGGGTCTGGGGC